>CAIYDY010000346.1 GCA_903925015.1 uncultured Acidobacteriia bacterium | reverse complement strand
GGTTTTTCGGACTTCCTGCTGGCCGATCGTCCGCTTGAGGAATGCGTTCGGCGCATCGAGGGCACGAACCTCTACTTCATGCCCGCCGGAACGCAGGTGAAGAACCCGTTGGAACTGCTCAATATGCGGCAGGTGAAGTACACGATCGACGCCTTCCGCAAGGTATTCAACTGGGTGATTCTGGACACGCCCCCGCTGCTGTTCTCGGCCGACGCGAATCTCTTGGCGACGCTTACCGATGGCACGATCATCGTGGTGCGCATCGGTTCCACTACCTACGACAACGTTATCCGCGCAATGCAGACCCTGTGCGAGAACAACGTGCTAGGGATTGTGGCCAACGGAGCACGTGCAGGCGAACTTTACAGCAAGTACACGTACTACTACACCAAGGCAGACGCCGACGTCGAAGACTAGCTCTTCGGCTGGCCGTTGTGTGGGGAAGGCTGGAATTTACCAGCCTTCCCGCCGTCTCAATTCCGTAATGTGTGCGATGTGGTGCGCTCCGTGCCATGCGTAGAGAGCCAAATTGTTCTCGAGCGTTACTGGCCCCAGCGCGGGGTGAATGAACCGCCGTTTCCACTGAGCTTCAGTGAGCGAGCGCAACACCATGACCCACCGCTCGTGCAAACACTCGAGGAGCCGCAATGAGGTTTCGACCGGTGCAGAGGCATCCGCCAACTGCGCCCATGCTGCTTCATCGTAGGGCGTGATGGTTGGCTCCGTCTCGGTCAGCGCCAACCGGAACCGCACGTAGCTGTTGATGTGGCTGTCGGGAAGGTGGTGGACGACTTGGGTTATGGTCCAGCCGCCGGGCCGGTAGGGTGTTGCCAACTGTTCGGGGGAAAGCCCTTCGACTGCGGCACGCAAACGCGCGGGCGTCGATGCGATTTCGTCGATATGCCGCTCGCGATCCGCGGCGGACACCTCGGCGGGCCAAGTGAATTTTCCGATTGGGAAGCGCAGGTCTTCACTCATATTGATTCTCCCTGGATGAGGTCGGCGTAAGTTTCGCGCGCTCGAACGACGCGCCAGGAGGAGCCTTCCACCAGTACTTCGGCAACCCTGGGGCGTGAATTGTAGTTGGATGATTGTGCGAAGCCGTAGGCTCCGGCCGATTTGAGAGCCAGTAATGCTCCGGGCGTGGCTCCTTCCACCGAACGGTCCCGGGCGAGGAAATCGCCGGTTTCGCAAACCGGTCCGACGACATCCACCACTGCGGCGGCAGCGTCTGTCCGGGTCAAGGGCACGATGTCATGGTGGGCTTGGTACAGGGTCGGCCGGATCAGGTCGTTCATCGCGGCGTCGACGATCACGAATTCCTTTGCCGGGCTGCGCTTGGTGTAGAGCACCCGCGTCAGCAGGACTCCAGCCTGTCCCACAATGGAACGACCGGGCTCGATCATCACGGTGAGGTTCCGGCCTTCGACCCGCTTCCGCAGGTTGGCAATGTAATCGGGGATACCTGGTGCGCTGTCGGCTCCCTTGTAGGCGATGCCAAGTCCGCCGCCCAAGTCCGCATGGTCGATTTGGATGCCATCGCTACGCAGGGTTTCGATGAGGGCTAGCACTTTGTCCGCAGCCTCCAGCATGGAGGAATAATCTAGAATTTGCGATCCGATATGGCAGCTGACTCCGGAGGCCCGGAGATTCTTGAAGCTCAGAGCCCGCTTGTAGACGGCGGAGGCGGTCGCAATGTCTATTCCGAACTTATGGTCGCGGAGTCCGGTGGAGATGTATGGGTGGGTAACGGCGTCCACGTCCGGATTTACCCGCATGGAGAATTTGGCAATCGTGCCCATCTCGCCCGCGATCCGGTCGATCTCGGCCAACTCGCCCTCCGATTCGCAGTTGAACGCGCGGATTCCACTTTGGAGGGCGAATTCAATTTCGCCACGGGTTTTGCCCACGCCGGAGAAGACCACTCTGGAAGGGTCGCCGCCCGCCTGCATTACCCGGAACAGCTCGCCGCCGGAAACAATGTCAAAGCCGCAGCCCTCACGTGCCAAGAGGGCGAGAACGGCCAAGTTCGAG
>CAIYDY010000345.1 GCA_903925015.1 uncultured Acidobacteriia bacterium | reverse complement strand
TCCGGAATGCTGCTCCACAGGAAGAAGGAGAGCCGCGAGGCCAACTCGAAATCGCTTACCCGGTGTGAGACGGCGGTTGCCGATGCCGGCTTGTCACGTTCGACCCGGAACAGAAAGTCGGGCGAAACGAGCATCGCGCGCAGAGCAACCTCAATCCCTCGGTCGAAGTTCTTTTCCTTTCGACCTTGGGCATAAAACTCCATCAGGGGTTTCAGATCAGCCTCAACAACCGGCCTCCGGTAGGCCCGGCGGGCAACCGTCCCCAAAATCCTCTTCGCGCAGGGCAATTCCTCAGTAGCAGTTTTGGGCTTGCAAACAAACAGTTTGTTCCGGCTCGGAGACTCTCCCTGATCGGGTATGTTGTACGGCCCTGCAATTGACAGCTCGTTGTAGTTGGGGCCGTTCGGGCCCTCGGGAACATCGTAAAGTTTGAGCCGTGCCCCGTCCATGCGCAGATCCATGTGCGCCATCGGCGGCATGGGCCCAGCCCCTCGGCCACCACCGAAGCCCCCTCCGCCACCACCCCGGCCTCCCCCTACCTGAGGCACAACCTCGGCCACGGCGGATGACTTCATGAATGTTAGGACAACGTGGTGAACTCCGGCTTTCACTCGCGTCTTGTACTCGAACACGTCCCCGACCGGTGCCGCAGTTTCGCCGAACCCGGCGGGAGGAGCGGGCATCTTGATCTTGAAGGTGTAGTCGGCTTCCACCGGGAAGGTGTAGTCGAAGGCCGTGCCACCTGCGGAATCGAAAGGCGCGCCTTCGTCCAGGCGTTCCGTCCGGGCAAGCCGACCGCCGTTCGGACTGTTCCGGACACCCTTTGCAGGTGCGAACACGTCAACCACGGGTTTTACATCGGTGTCCGCCACAGCCAACCGGGCGACCATGCGTCCGGCCGACATGTAGCGCTCAATCAGGACAGGAGACAGGGAAAGCACATCCCCGATATTGTCAAAACCGTACCCCGTGTCGTCCAAGGGAAGGGAATTGCCCGACTTGAGGTCCAACGGGAACAGGTCGCGGATCGCGTTGGAATATTCGTTGCGGTTCAACCGATGGATGGTTGGCCGTCCCGGATTGGGATTCAAGGCCGCAGCCTTGTCCAACTCAGTTTCCAAGTACGTGGTGAAGGCCTTTTCCGCAGCGGGCAGGGGATGCGGCAGACCGAGTGGAGGCATCTGCTTGGCATTCATCTTCCGGAGTACTTTTTCCCACGTTCCGGCGTCCGCGGACACCTTTGCGAGGTCCAAACCCTCCAGCGCGAGATTGCCCGAACGCATCTTGGCGCTGTGGCAAGCCACACAGTACTGCTTCACCAGGGCATTTTGGGCAGCAACATTCGCGGTTGGCGCGGTCTGTCCAAAAAGGACCGCAGTGCCTGCCAGCATCAGGGCTGGAGTGATGAAATTTCGAAGGTGGAACTGTGGGAGCGGCAACGTCGGCGATCCTTATTTACAAGTTCTAAACAACTAGCATAATGCGCCGGTATCGGGGTTGCTGTGTAAAGTTTGTTCAGTTCTGTAACTGGTTCATTTACAGTGCCTTGCGGTCTCGTGTCCGTTGCGTGCCGTGCTCGGGCGGTTTCAGGGCCTGTCTTTGGTAGGGGCGGCCCATCCCCTGTTGATAGGATGATCGGATTGATGCAACTCGACGGAAAAATTGCAATCGTGACAGGGGCCAGCCGGGGTATCGGCCGGGCCATCGCCGAAGCCTTCATCCGCGAGGGGGCGACAGTCGTCATCTGCGGGCGCAAACAGGACTCCCTCGGCCAGGTCGCGCTCGAACTTGGCCCCCGTTGCAAGGCCGTTGCCTGCCACGTCGGGCGGGCCGACGATATTCGGAGTCTGGTGGCGGGCACCATGGCGGAATTCGGCCGGATTGACATCCTGGTGAACAACGCGGGCACCAATGTTGCCCAAGGCCCCTGCCTCGACATGGACGAAGGGGCTTTCGACAAGATGGTGGATGTGAATCTCAAGAGCGCTTTCCGCCTGATCAACGCCATCGCCCCCGGCATGTGCGAGCGCGGGTGGGGTTCCATCATCAACATTGCCTCGATTTCCGGTATCCGCCCCCAGCACCACGGATTGCTCTACAGTATGACCAAGGCGGCGCTGATCATGATGACCCAGTCATACGCCGTGGAGCTTGGACCGATGGGGGTCCGTGTCAACGCAATTGCACCCGGCTTGATCCAGACGAAGCTCAGCGAATATTACTGGAAGGACGATTCGCGGCGCGAAAGCCAAGTCAACCGCCAGCCGGTCCGTCATCTGGGACAGCCCTCCGAGATCGCCGAGGCCGCCCTGTTGCTGGCGGGTGCGGGCGGGTCCTATATGACAGGCCAAACGCTTGTGATCGACGGCGGCTTCCTTCTCTCCTCCATATAACTTCCTTCTCTCCTCCATATAAAAGGTTCACCCAAATGAGACTCCTGACGATCCTCTTTGCCGCCGGCTCACTCTTCGCCCAGTCCCACTGGGTCGGAACTTGGGGTGCCGCCCCTTCCCCCCAGCTTGATCCCGAGCCGATGCAGGCGCAATTCAAGGCCGTCTTCGACAACCAGACCATCCGAGAGATCGTCCACACCACGATCGGGGGCGAAAGCGTGCGGGTCCGGCTGTCGAACACGTTTGGATCGGTCCCGGCCCGGATTGGAGCCGCACATATTGCCGTGCGGGCCACCGGTTCCGCGATCAAGCCCGGTACCGACCATGTCCTGACCTTCTCCGGTCGTCCGGCGATTGAGATTCCGGCGGGCGGGATCGTCCTTAGCGATCCCGTGAAGCTTCCAGTTCCCGCCGCCGCCGATCTTGCCATCAGCCTATACCTGTCGGGCAAGTTGCTTGGAGCGGGCGTCCACTATTCGGCACAACAGACCTCGTACATCGCCGGGGGCGATGCCACTGCCTCCCCCTCGTTGGACAAGGCCACTCCCTTCACGTCCTGGGCCTTCCTGACGGGCGTAGACGTGCTCGCGCCGGCCAATGCCTCCTCGGTAATCACGTTCGGCGACTCGATCACCGACGGCGCGCGCTCCACCAACGACACCAACCACCGCTGGCCCGACACGCTTGCGGCCCGTTTGCTCGCCCGCAAGGGGCAACCGCCGCTGGCCGTGGTCAACATGGGGATCGGCGGCAACCGGATCCTGCACGAAGGCGCGGCATCCAAGCGCCAGCAGTTCGGAATCAATGCATTGGCCCGCTTCGACCAGGACGTGCTGGCCCAACCAGGCGTCAAGTACCTCGTCATCATGGAGGGCATCAACGACATCGGCCACGCCGGTTCGTCCGCCCCCGCATCCGAGGCTGTTTCCGCCGAGGACATTGAGGCCGGGCTTCGGCAAATGATCGAGCGGGCGCACGAACGCGGGATCAAAGTCTTTGGTGCGACCTTGACCCCATTCGAAGGCCCGGCCAACAAGACCCGTGGCTACTGGACTCCCGAAAAGGCCAAGATCCGCGAGGCGGTCAATGAATGGATTCGGACATCGAAGGCGTTTGACGCTGTGATCGATTTCGACAAAGTCGTCCGCGACCCGGCCAGTCCCAACCAAATTCTGGCCGCCTACGATAGCGGCGACCAGCTGCACCCCGGGGACAAGGGCTACGAGGCGATGGGCAACGCGGTGGACCTCTCCATTTTCCGGTAGTCGATGCCATACTGGAGACGTTCCCTTCCTGAATGAGTCAGACGATCACTGCTCCCGTAGAGGAGCTCACACTTGAGGACGTCCATGAGCCGCAATACAATGTGGTGCTCTTGGACGACGACGACCACACATACGACTATGTGATCGAAATGCTCCAGCGGGTCTTCATCCTCTCGCTCGAGCAGGCTCTCCACAACGCGCAGGAAGTGGATGCGACAGGCCGGACCATCGTCTTCACCTGCGGCCTTCCGCAGGCCGAATTTGGACGCGACCAAATCCACGCGTATGGAAGGGACTGGCGTCTGCCGCGTTCCAAAGGCTCCATGTCCGCGGTCGTCGAGCCATCCACAAAAGCCTGAACGCGCGGGGTTTTCGGGTGTGGCATAATCCGTTCAGTGTCGCCAATTCCCCATACGCGGGTGCTGACCCTGCTGGCGGTTTGCATTGCATCCGCAGCGTCCGCCACCGCAACCTCCGTCCCGCGAATCACATTCGCCGAACTTACTGATAACTCGGACCTTGTGGTCTCTGGTCGGATCGTCCGCGAGTGGACGGCCTGGGATTCGGGCCACAAGTACATCTGGACCCACTACCAACTGCGAACTTCCGGAGTCCACAAGGGGGCAACCGGTCCGATGGTGGAGTTCGCGGAGCCGGGCGGCATGGCTGACGGCATGGGCATGACCATTGCCGGGGCAGTGCGGTACTCGGTGGGCGACAACGTCATGGTTTTCCTGCAACGGATGCCGAACGGATACCTGCGGACTACCGGATGGGGCCAGGGCAAGTATCTGGTGGACGGCGACTCAAAACTGCATGCCGAAATGTCGCTGCGGGAGTCCGATTTGGTGGATACGCGTACGGCCCGGGCCGGGAACGCCGCCCGGATGGCGCTCGAAGGGTTGAGCCTCGGCGACGCGGTCCGCATGGTGAGCCTGAGGGTGGCGGCTGGAAGGACGGGTTCGAAGTGAGGCGGATCCTGGTCTCGATCCTCCTAATCGCAGCCCCGGCGGCCGACGCTTACATCCGGCTCTACTTCCCCGAGGCCGGAGTCCCCGTT
>CAIYDY010000344.1 GCA_903925015.1 uncultured Acidobacteriia bacterium | reverse complement strand
GCCAGTGCTTCCTGGAAATTCATGTCTGTGTTCTCCTAAAGCGCGTTGGCCGTTAGTCGTTCGTTGTCCGACTGATCTTGATGGATTCACCCGCGGCACCGGCCGATTGAGCAACCCATCCCGTTTCGACGTTGCTGCCCCATGTGATGACGGTGCCCACCGATACAGTTTGCGTGATGTTGACGTAGTAGGTCCCCGTCCCACCGGTACCGGTTCCGAGGCCCGTGATGAACGTACCCGCCGCAACACCGCCGCCACCAGTACCCGTGAGATTGGCGCCGACCAAAATACCGGACCCTGACGCCACAGTGAGAAGGCCATAAGTTTCCGTAAGCTGTGCAGCCGCGACCGTCTGTTCGGGGACGCTGAGGGAGTACGTCCCAACACCTCCCGTTGTCCCGGTGAGCTGGGAAACGATCTGCGTTCCGGCCACCATGCCGGTGCCGCCGGAAAGCGTGCCGCCGACAACGATGGTGCCCGTGATGCCACCGGTAACAGTGAGGACATCGCCCGTGATGGAACCCGTAAATGTGGTTGAACCAGGTCCGATCGAGCCCGTCAGAGACGCCGTGGTCGGTGCGCCCGTGGCCGCAAATGTGGCCTGACCGTTCGCAAGATTGGCATAAGCCTTCATGCCGACTTGAGCGAATGTGGTGCCGTTGTTCTTGATCCACACATCGGCGCTGCGCACCAAGGCCATCCCGAAACCGGCGGGGATCGTAGTGCCAGCTTCGGTGAGGTAGGTCGTGTTGAGCGCCTGCTGTCCGCGATGCACAAAACCGGTTGGGATGCCCGAACCGAAGTTGTTCACCGCGGCCGGCGCATTGTCGGCGTCCGTCGTGCTGTAACTCAGCCAGGCGAAAAGACCAATCGTGGCGCCGGATGGACCCGCCACCAAACCACCGGGACCGGCAACCACCGAAGACCGCGGATTGCTGGAACAAAAATCGCCGGGAATGCCCGGTACAGGTTGAACAGAAACTTGCGTCTGGAAGCCCTGACGACTTGTCATCTCTCAAATCTCCTTTGCAAGCCGTTTTAGGCGCGGATGTCGATCTTCATGGCGTCCGGGTATCGACCCGCGAACCCACTGGCAGCGGCAGCGTCCATGGCGATGTGCGGTGTCGTGGGCTTCTTCTCACCGGGCTTCGGGATGTGCTTGAGGATCGATTTCAGCGCGACGAGCGGAAGGTCTTTCATCGCCGCCTCATCCTCGCCCAGCGCAACCAGCGTGGTCCGGTAAACATCTTCGGCGCATGTCGCGCTGTCCATGGCGATCGTGGCGCCGATGTACGGCCGGCATTCCGTCTCGGCGGCGCGGATGCCACGTTGCGTTTCGAGCACCCGCTTTTCCGTGGTCGCGGCCATCGCTTTCAGCGCGGCGTCCATTGCCTTCGTGGTCACCATGTCCTTGTCCTTCGCGCTGTCATCGATCTTGCCACCCGGATTGGGGCGCCCCTTGAACGGAGGCGGCTCATCCTTGGCGCCCTTGTCCTTGGCTGCTTTGGCTTCGGCTTCCTTCTTCTCGCGCGCCTT
>CAIYDY010000343.1 GCA_903925015.1 uncultured Acidobacteriia bacterium | reverse complement strand
GCCATTCGGCCCCGGTTACCGTGCGCTGGGAAAGCTCCCAAGCGATCCGCGACGCCATCGGCACACCGATTTCCGATGAACTCAAGAACCGTTACGTGATTGCGGTGACCGGTTTGCCGATTGGAATCATGGGCAAGCGCCGTCGCCCTTCGGAAATTGCCGATGGCGAGGACAATTCTCCCGCCACGCTCCAGCGCCGCATGTTGGAGGAGCTTTCCGGATCCGCCACGTTGTCCGCCCGCGGGAAGGACCCCGAGCAACCCGGCATCGTACGTCCGCTCGCCAGAAATCCCGGCGTCTACTTATTCGGCTTCGGCAAGGATCTCCTGCCCCTGGGACCGAACGACCGCGAGGTTACCTTTGTCCTCAACACAGCCCTGATGGCCGTCAAGGCGAAGTTCGAGCCGAAAGAAATGATGTACCGTGGAAAACTATCGCTGTAGGGTTGGATTTGGGCCTCGAAGTGCTATGCCAAGGTAGATCGGATTCCACAACACACCAATGACCAATCGACGCATCGTTCTTGCATCGCGCCCCGTCGGCGAACCCACGCACGAAAACTTCCGGATGGAATCGGAGGAAACTGCGGGCTTGTGCGAAGGGCAGGTCCTCCTGAAAACCCTCTACCTCTCCCTCGACCCCTACATGCGCGGTCGCATGACGGACGGACCCTCCTATGCGGCTCCGGTCGGCATCGGCAAAACCATGGTCGGCGGCACGGTTTGCGAGGTCGTGGAGTCTGCCGACCCGAATCTCCAGCCCGGCGATGTCGTTGGCGCCTTCACCGGCTGGCAGGAGTTCGCCGTCGTTCCGGCCAAGGGTCTGCGCAAGGTGCCCGGCGACGGCAAATTGCCCGTTTCGACCGCGCTCGGCGTTCTCGGCATGCCCGGGATGACGGCTTGGTCCGGGCTGTTGCTGCTTGGACAGCCGAAAGCGGGCGAAACGGTGGTTGTGGCTGCGGCCGCCGGAGCGGTGGGGTCGGCTGTCGGCCAGATCGCCAAAATCAAGGGATGCCGGGTAGTTGGCATCGCGGGCGGACCTGAAAAATGTGCTCACGTGGTCAATGACCTGGGCTTCGACGCCTGCCTCGACCACCGCAGCCCGACCTTGGCAACGGAATTGGGTGCTGCCTGTCCGAAGGGCATCGACTTGTACTTCGAGAACGTCGGCGGCAAGGTTTTCGAGGCCGTGCTGCCGCGTATGAACGATTTTGGCCGCATACCGGTCTGCGGCTTGATTTCCCAGTACAACGCCACCGAGTTGCCCAGCGGCCCGGACCGTTCGCAGAAGCTGCTGCTGACCGTATTGACGAAGCGCTTGAGGATCAGCGGCTTTATAGTCAGCGACTTCATGCCGCACTGGGCTGATTTCCAGCGGGAAATGTCGGGTTGGGTCCGGGAAGGCCGCATCCACTACCGTGAGCAGGTCGTCGACGGGCTCGACAACGCCATCGACGGCTTCATTGGTCTCCTAAAGGGCGCAAACACAGGCAAGATGCTGGTGAAAATGTAATCAGCGCGCCGCAGGGTTGATCTTGAGGTTTGAGAAATACCCCTCGGTGCCCGGACCCACCCAGAGGGCGACACCGCCCTCGATATTCCCCATTTTCAGGTCATTCACGATCAAACAGGGTTGTGCGGCACCGTGCACATACAACTTGGCGGTTGTGCCTTCCGCCTTCACCTTGTATTTGGTCCAGGCACCGGGCTCCAAATCGACATAGGCTCCGTACTTTTCCGGTGCCTCCCTGCGAAACCGCGCGAAATCGAAATCCGAGTGGGAACTGTACTGAACCGAGTGGTTGCGCCGGACTTGGTCGTCCGCACGGCCATTGGTCGGGCGCAGGTAGATCTACTCGTGGCGACCATCAAGGTCCCGTTATGGAAAACGGTACCGGTCAAAACCGCCAGGGAGGTCCCATTTGCGACTCGGGGCGCAGCCAGCAGCCGTACTGCTTTGCGACCTTGATACAGGACATCCGCCACGGCTGCGTTTTGCGGCTTGAGTTGGGAGAAGTCTGCCCATGCAGCACAGCCAAAGCGAGCAGCACTAAAATCCCGGTTTTCATCACATCTCAGGGTGGCGCGGAAGTTCCTTCGCCAACTTCATCAACTTGTCTTCCAACGTGAAATCCAGCGCCTTGTGGGACGGATGCCGTTGGTACCACTTGTGCGTCTCGCGCAAGCCGACCGCAAACGGGGTCATCGTGACTCCCAAAACACGCTTCACACGCCCAATCACCTGGGTGATCGGCGGCATATCGTAGTACTGGCCGAAATAGAGCGGCTCCACGAAAGCATTGCCACCATGGCGTGCGATCAGTTCGCGTGGCACACGCACCAACTGCGGGGACTTCCCCACCACCTTTGCGAACTCGTTCACAACCTCGACCTGCGTAATCGGCTTGTCGTCGGCCACGTTGAACGCCCTGCCGGGGGCCGTCGGCTTCTCCAAGGCGGAGTAGGCGGCCTCCACCAAGTCGTTCACATAGACGAACTGCATCAGCCGGTTGCCATCTCCGGGGATGATGATGGATCGGTCATGCTTCATCCGGTCCCAGAAAAAGGCCTCGCGGTAGAACGGATTCTCGGGCCCGTATACGAAGGGAGGCCGCAGAGTCACCACCGGGAATTTCGATTCGTGGAACATACGGAACAACGCTCGCTCGCTGACGGCCTTGTTCCGCACGTACTTGTCAGGATGGATATCGGACGCCAGCGGGTCATCCTCGGCGTGGTTCAGACCATCGCCGTATGCAGCGACGCTCGACATGAAAATGTAGCGCGAAATGTCACCGGGAATCGATTTTGCCGTTGCCTCCACCTGTTGTCCGGTAGTGCCGCGCTCCCAGTCGTAGGCGATGTCGTAGACGGCGTCAAAACGCAGATGGGCCACGGCCTCGCGGATGGTGGCCGCGTCGTTTCGGTCGGCCTGCAGGTTCCGAACCTTCTTGCCAAACGGGTGTTCGGGCTTGCGGTGCAGCACGGACACCTCGTGCCCGGCGGCCATGAGGCGCTTCACCAGCAACTTACCGATAAACAAAGTACCACCGATTACCAGGATGCGCACTGGATGTCCTTCCCGATGGCACTCAAGCGCTGCCACCCGCTACCCAAGGCGCACGTTTCGCTATGTAAACGGACCCGAAAGTGCCTTCCCGCTATTCTGGTCGGGTACTGTTGCTGGAGATACGCTTGCGGCGTTGCGGTCAAACGACTTAGCTCCTATGTGCGGACGCGGGCAGGGCCGGATCGACGCCAGCTTCCCGAAACTAGCGTTATAATAACAGCTTGATGCCTCTGCGCGCGACTTCCCCAATCAGCGCGATCATTGCGGACGACGAAGAGCTTGCCCGCGAAGAACTGAAATTCCTCCTGGCCGAAATCGGCGGCGTAGAAGTGCTGGGTACAGCTGCCAACGGGCTGGAAGCTCTGGACCTGATTGCACGGCTCGAACCCGCCCTTGTTTTCCTCGATATCCAGATGCCTGGCTTGGACGGCCTCGGCGTTCTGCGTCGGCTGCGGGAGACCGGAGAGGAGATCCCCCACATCGTTTTCTCGACCGCCTGGGACCAATACGCCATCGAAGCCTTCCGGTTGGATGCGATGGATTACATTCTGAAGCCTGTCGACAGGGAGCGTTTGGCCGAGACCGTGGAGAGGGCCCGCCGCATGGTTGCTGCCCAACCACCCGAATCTCCCGTCGAATCCGTCGATGAGGAGCCCGAGAGCGAAAAAGGCCGGATGCCGAACTTTACCCGGCTGGTGGTGCGCGCCGGTCCCCGGAATTTGGTCGTCGATCAAAAGGAATTGGTCTACGCCACCATCGACGACGGCGTCATCACCCTGGTGACCTCGCAAACGGAAGGACAATCCACATACCGCACGCTTGAGGAATTGCAAGCGACACTGGATCCCGAAGTGTTCTGGCGTGCGCACCGCTCCTACGTGGTGAACTTGAACCGCGTCCGGGAGATCACCCCTTGGTTCAAGTCCACCTGGCAGTTGAAGATGGACGACAAGCGCAACAGCGAGATTCCGGTGAGCCGGACCCAGAGCCGCCGATTGCGCGAAATGCTGAATCTCTAGCGGCTTAGAGCCCCAGCAGCGACTTCGCGTGGTTCAGGCTGGCTTCCAGATCTTCCTGTTCGCGCTGAGCGGCTTGGGATCGGTCCACCTTCGGGATGTCGAACGGCTTGCCCTTTTCCACTAGCTCCGCGAACCGCTGGAAATTCCATGCCGGAACATCTTTGTAGTTGTCCCAGAACTTGGGATTGCGGTAGGGGTACATCCGTGGCCCCATCACAATCGTCTCCATCGAAAGGGCCCTACCCGGACAAAGTTCGGCGTATTTGCGGCAGTAGTCGTCGATTCCAACGTTCCCGTCGCCCAGGCGCACCCAGCAAACCGCGGCACCTTCGGCGCTTTTCCAAACGGCGGAATCGCGCACGTGGCTCGTGAGGACGTATGGATGCACCGCCTCCAACGTCGAATGCGGATCTTCCAACGTCCAGCAAGGGTTGCCCGAATCGAGGCAGGCACCGACGAAGTCCTTCCCGGCCGACTCAATCAGATTCCGCAGTTCCCAGCCCTGCATGTCGCCGGCATGGTTCTCCACCGCGATCTTGATATTTGCGTCCACCGCACGCGAACGGACGTTCCGCAGGACCTTGACCATGGATTCGATGTGCCTGTCCAGCCCGCCTGCTCGGTCCTCGGCGCTCCCCAGCACGCAGCGGACGATCTTGGACCCCACCAAACCAGCGGATTCAATCATCCGGCCCAATTGCTCCTCGGCGGTGCCGGCCTTGGCATCGAACATCTTGGAGGTCGGGCAGATCGATTTCATGCCGATCTCGACCTCGATCCCCTTGCCCTCCGCATAGGCCCGGACCTTTTTCAGGTTGTCCGGCTCAAGCGTGCCGATGAAACGGATCTCGGAGAAGTGGACAACCTTCGCCTTCTGCGCCGCCGCATAGTCGAGGTATTGGAACGGCGTCCACCCCTGCGACCGGATACTGAACAGGTCGATCCCCAGCTTTACAGGTGCAGGTGCGGCTTGCACTGCCGTTTGCGCTGCCAGCGCGGCCACACCCGCCGTTGCCATCACGTCGCGTCTTGTCATTCGACCCAAATTTTATCAGCAATCCAGCTCGGTATCCTATTACCAGCATGAAACTTTTACCATCCATTGCGATCTCCCTTCTTCTTGCGTCCCCTGTCTTTGCCGCCGCCGATCCAGCCAAGGTATTCGAAGCATCCCTCAGCAGCATGGAGCACGAAGTTGCACCCTTGGTGGAGGCAATGCCCGCCGAAAAATTCAACTATGCGCCGATCCAGGGCGAGTTCAAGGGCGTCCGGACCTTTGGACTGCAGGCCAAGCACATCGCCTTCGTCACGTATGAAATATCGGCGGCAATGCTGGGTGAAAAGAACCCGTCCGCAGGCGGTCCCGATGAAAACGGCCCCGCAGACCTGAAGTCCAAGGAACAGATCGTAAAGTACGTCCATGACGCATTTGCGTACGCCCATAAGGCGGTCGGTGCACTCACGGCGGCGAATCTGTTGGAGGAGACGGTTGACCCGTTCAACCCCAAGGGCAAGCGCTCGCGCCTCGATTCCGCCACCATTTTGATTTCCCACTCGTTCGACCATTACGGCCAGATGGTGGAATACGTCCGCATGAATGGGATCATTCCCCCGGCCAGCCGCCCCGCGCCGCCGAAGAAATAGCGTACATTGCCGTTTGTGACCCGTACGGCGCGCGCGGTACGCTGGAGGAATGGCCGTATCGGCGACACAGCTCCGCAAGGACTTATTCCAGACCTTGGACCGCGCGCTCCAGGGCGAGACCATTGACGTCTCCTACAAGGGCGAAACGATTCTGCTGAAGCCGAAGTCCGGCGCACGTCTCTCAAAGCTGGTGCGCCGCGACACCTTGATGGTCAACCCGGATGTGATTGTGGAATCCGACCGTAGCCTGCTGGGTGAACTGGAACACAAGTGGGTGGCCCAAACGCTATGAGCGAGATCTATTTGGACACCCACGCGGCGGTGTTCCTCCACGCCGGGGCTCTGGAACTGCTGGGCGACGAAGGCAAGCGCCGCATTGAGGGCGGGGACCTGCTGATTTCCCCGATGGTCCTGCTCGAACTCGACCACCTGCACGCGGCCCGCAAAATCCGCTACGATTCCACCCAAATCTTTACCGCCTTGAATGCCACCCTCGGAGTCTCCATGTGCAGCATCCCGTTTTCCGATGTGGCGCATGAAGCGTTGGGCATCACCTGGACCCGCGATCCGTTCGACCGCATCATTGTTGCCCAGGCGAAGATCCGCAACTCACCGCTGGTCACGCGCGACCGGGAGATCCGCCTGCATTATTCGAAAGCTGTTTGGTAGGCTTGGCAGGCGACGCAAACACTTTTCCCCGAATTCGCTGTACGATGGAGATTCGCCATGCTGACCCGTTTTGCCCTCTTGCTCGTTGCAGCTTCCATCGCCTCGGCCCAATATCCGGGGCAGTATCCCCAGGGCGGCCAGTATCCCCAAGGCGGGCAATACCCGCAAGGAGGCCAGTATCCCCAGGGGGGCCAGGACCCCCCAGGCCAGTATCCCGGCACGGGGATGGGTTTGCCGATGCCCAACATCCACCTGCCGGGGCGTAAGCCCAAAGCGCCGCAAGCGAAGGTTACCGTGCAATCCCTCGACGGGACACTTCGCAAGTTGGGCGAAAAGGATCTCCTGCTCCAAATTGGCACCGAGCGCGGCAACGGCAAAGTACTCCGGTTCCGCCTAATCGCCAAAACCGAATTCCGGGGCAAGGACGGCAAACCGATCCGCGACTCCCTGGTCAAGTCTGGCGACAGGCTCACGATTGACGTCACCCCCGACGATCCCGAGACCGCCCTGCACGTCATCCTAGTGAAATCCGGCAGTGCTGCGGACCGCGAAGCAGCCGGCGTCCCCGTGGAATCCGCCCGCATCATGATTCCCGAATCTGGCGACTTTGGACGGGCCCACACCGCCTCGGATACGGGTGGGCCAGCGGTCACCGATTCCGACGACGATGACGCTCCGGTGCTCCGCACTTCCGAAAACAAGTCCGCACAGCCCAAGGCCGACCGGTCAGGAGCCGATCCCGAGGAGCGCGTCACGAAGGACGATCCCGCTGGTCGCCTACCCTCCGGCCCGGTCCGCGATCTGGACGGCGACCCCGTAATTTCCGCCGCCCGTGAAGCCGCGTCCTCATTCACCCGAGACCTGCCCAACTTCACCGTCGATCAAATCACGACCAGGCTTAGCGGTTCGCGGCAGGTGGACAACTGGCGCACCGTGGACGTCGTCACTGCGGAAGTGAGTTCCGTGGAGGGAAAAGAGGAGTACAAGAACATCCGCGTAAACGGACGCCCCACCACGCGCCCCGAAGATTCCGGTTCCTGGTCGACCGGCGAATTCCAGATCACCCTCGAAGACATCCTGTCGCCCCTGACAGCCGCCGTTTTCACTCCCGACGGTGACGACCGGATCGCCGGACGCGCGGCCTACGTCTACAAGCTCGCCGTGGAGCAAAGCCGATCGCACTGGGTCTTGGTGGCCCCGAGCGGCCGCAAGTATTCCCCGGCCTACCGGGGAGCCATCTGGATCGACAAGGTGACCGGTCGTGTATTGCGTATCGAGCAGCGCGCCGTTGGCATGCCCAGGGATTTCGCCTATGACAAGACCGAAACCGCCTTGGAGTACGGTTACGTGTACATCGAGGGCCAGAAGTACCTGCTACCCACGGAAAGCGTCAACATGGCATGCATGACGGGCACCAGCCAGTGCAGCAAGAACGAGCTGAAGTTCAAGAACTACCGCAAGTTCGGGTCGGAGAGCAAGATTACGTTCTAACGGCCTACTTGGCCGCAGCGCGGAGTTCCTTCAACCGCGACTCCACCCTTGCAGCCTCCGCATTCCGCCCGTTCGCCCTCAAGAACGTCGCATACGCCTGCAGCGTGGACCCCACGTCCATCCTTTCGCCGCCCATCGGCTTTTCCCCGATCAGCAAGGCCCGCTGATAGAGCAGTTCAGCGTCCTTATTGTCCTTGGTGGCTTCATAAAGCAAGGCGAGATTGGATAGGCTTTCCAAATCCTGGCGCTCCCGGATGGACAGCGCGCGCCGGAACAACGGCTCGGCTTCCGCGTAACGCTGCTGGGCGCTGTACAAGGCCCCCAGATTGTCGAGCGCCAAGGCGACGAGCGGACTGTCGGGCCCCTGCGTCCCTTCCCAAATCTTCAATGACCGCATGAACAGCGGCTCCGACTCCGCCAGCTTGTTGCCGTAAAAATATGTGAGGGCCAAGTTGTCCAGCGCCTGTGCCACGTCGCTGTGCTTGGCCCCAAGGGACTTCTCGCGTATTGAAAGCGACCGCTGCAGCACTGGTTCCGCTTCGCCGTACCGCTTGTCCCGCCGCAGCATCAAGCCCAGCCTGTCCAGAATGCCGGTCAGCGAATAGCTCTCCTCGCCCAGCTTCTTCTCCGAAATAGCCAGTGCCCTTTCATAGTCCGCACGCGCCGCCTTGGGCTGTTTGTCCCGATCATCCACCGATGCCAGATTCAGGTAGACGGTTGCCAGTTCGATGTGGTCGGGCCCCAGCCTTTGTGTGCGGCTTGCAAGGGATGCAGCGTAGGCATCGCGGGCATCGCCAAGACGCTTCAACTCCGAGTAGATCGAGCCGAGAACATCGTAGTCGGCAGTGACCCGCTCCCCATTCGGGCCCTCTTTGGCGATATCGAGTGACAACGCGCGCTTCATGGGCGCTTCGGAATCGGCCGAGCGTCCCGCAGCTCGGTAGGCAGCGGCCAACCGCACCAAGTGCGGTGCCAAACCTGAGTTTCCCGGCATATCGAGCGCCACCACCGCGCGTTCAGCCAGCGGAACGGCATCCTCGTAGCGGCCAATCAGCAGCTCCAGATCACAAAGGACGTCCAGAGCCTTCGCGAGCAATTCGGGATCCGGCGGGACCATCGACTGGGCATCCTCGATAGCGAGTTGCAGCTGCCGGGTTGCTTCCTGGTATCTGCTTTGGCGGACCGCCGCCTTGCCGGATTCCAAATGCGCCTCGTAGATCGTGAGCGCCTGCGGTGTTGGTGGGACTTGCTGGGCCGTGACCGCCGTCCCGGTCAAGCAGCATGTCGCCAGATACAGAACAGCAATCCGCATGTCTTCTATCATGACGCGCTAGACTTGGGGATTGTTGCGACATTTGACAGACGTGCTGGTGGCATTGGGCCCGGCGGGCATCTTGCTCCTTTCGATTTTGGATTCGTCCGGTGTGCCGGTCGCCGGCGTGTTCGACGCCCTTTTGATCCTTTTGGCCGTGAAAAGCCCGACCACCGGCTGGCTGTGCGCCGCAATGGCGGTGGTAGGCTCCACCGCCGGGAACCTCATCCTGTTCTGGACGGCCCGCAAGGGCGGCGAAAAGTTCTCCGCGCCGCCCGCTCCCGGTTCCCGTGCCGAGCGTTTCCGGGGCTGGTTCCGCCGCTACGGCCTCGTCACCGTCTTCATTCCTGCCCTGATTCCCATCCCGATGCCGCTCAAGCTGTTCGTCGTTTCAGCCGGCGTGCTTGGTACGCCCCTCGCCGAATTCGGAGCCGTGGTGGTGGTGGCCCGAATTCTCCGCTACTTCGGCGAAGTCTGGCTGGGAATCCAACTCGGGAACGAGTCCGCCACTTTCCTCAAGACGCACGTCTGGCATTTCACGGGAGGTGCCCTGCTGCTTTTCGCCCTGCTCTACGGTTTCATCCGCTGGCGCGATTCCCGGGCTCAATCCGACGGCAATCAACCCGCCTAGGCTTCTCAATGGCGCTCATTCTCGGCATAGAAAGTTCATGCGATGAGACGGCGGCCTCCATCGTGGAGGACGGCGAACGGATTCTCTCGTCCGTCGTCGCTAGCCAGCTGGATGTCCATGCCAAATACGGTGGCGTGGTGCCGGAGCTTGCCTCGCGCGATCACATCCGGCGCGTGTTGCCGCTGACCGAGCAAGTGTTGCGCGACGCAAGGCTGAATCTCGGCGATCTCGACGCCATCGCGTACACCAAG
>CAIYDY010000342.1 GCA_903925015.1 uncultured Acidobacteriia bacterium | reverse complement strand
GTTGAGGGTCGTTTCGATGTCCGCGGGAGCGCTCCCCTCCCCGCTCTGAAGGGGATTGAGACGCGATTGTTGCCGCCTCCAGGCCCGAAAGGGCCAGAGGAGCGCTCCCCTCCCCGCTCTGAAGGGGATTGAGACCGGCGAGAAACCGCCCGACGCTTTCTATCACCTTGGGGGAGCGCTCCCCTCCCCGGTCTGAAGGAACCCAGTTCGCACGAATGCTCTATCGCTTGACCACGCCAAGCCTGTCGCCTTTCCATCCCCGACCTCGAATAAATCCTGTATCCTAGGAATATCCAGTGCCTCAGCGAAAGGTCAAGCTAGAGGGCCCGAGGCATAAAAGCAGACACCGATGGCCACTACCCGCGGAATCACCAGAGCCCTCTCCGGCCCACCCCCAAAACCGCCAGCCACGGCGTCCCTGCGAGCTGTCGGAAAAATACAGGAGGCCAAGAAGAGTTCCGACGCCCAGGCGTCCGCCGCAGCAACCTTGGCCGCCACACTCAAGGCCGGGTTGGAGCTCTCCCCCCGGGAATGGACCGCACTGTTCGGCCCCACCGCCAACCTGACGGAGCTACAAGCCGCCGAGGAAGCACTGAAACGACTATGGAGTGTGGTTCGACCGGAGCGCCTCCCCATCGTCATCCGTCGACCCGTCGAACTCTTTGGGGGTCGTTGCGCTCTCGATTGGATCTTGGAAGGCCGCATCGCGGAAGTGGCGGACCGATACGCGGCAGCGCTCTCCTACCAAGGGTGATTCCGTTTTTGACTACGGAGTTCCACGATCATGTGCCCATCTACCGGGTCGTGCGACGGGGCTGGGCAAACCCGCTCGATTCCAGTTTTTCCCAGCATCCAGGAGTCGACAACCGCTGGAACCTGCCCGAGTTCCCCGCATTGTACTGCTGCTGCTCGGAAACCGTAGCAAGGGCAATCGTGACGGATATTTACCAATTCACCGGCCTGCAGGTCGAGGACTTGCAGGAATCATACCTCCCTCAACTGGTCGAAATCGATTGGAGCGGTCATCTGGTCGACCTGACATCGGAGGATGCCTTGGCAGCAGCAAATCTCCCCCGCGACTATCCCCACCGGGTGGAGCACCGCCAAACCCGGGTGCTGGCTCTGTCGTGGCACAGCCAAGGCGCGCACGGGGTCCTTTCCAGAAGCGCGTCCATGGCACGCCTGGGCCAACGGGATTGGAGCACGGACCATCGCTGGTGGTGTGAAATCGCAATCTATCCGCATAACGCGCCTGTGGCGGTACTCAGAAGACGACGCAACGATCTCGATTGGATCTAACGAAGGACAATCGCCGCTTGCAGTTGTTCCGGTTTGGCGTGGAGGAGGTGGGGGACGGGGAGACTGGCGGATGCGATATCTCGTCTGTTACGACATAGGGGATGACAAGCGGCGGAACCGGTTGGCGGACGTGCTGCTGGATTTCGGTCCCAGGCTGCAGGAGAGCGTGTTTCTGGTGGATTTGGACGAGGAACTGCTGGGCCGGATGAAGGAACGGGTGGGACGGACGGTGGATCCGATGGTGGACGTGGTCCATGTGTTCGCGTTCTGCGGCACGTGCGCGGCGAAGGTTTGGGCGGTGGGTCCGAAGGAGGTGCCGAAAGAGCCGACGTACTACGTGTATTGAGCACCCGAGCCGCGCGAACAGGCGTCATAAGGTGCACGCCAGCGACGGCGCGGCTGGCCGGGTTCGACAGATGGAGAGGCCGTTGACAGGGGTTTGCCACGGGTTTTGCCCCGGAGGCGTTTTGGAGCGAAATTTGATGTTGAAAACAAAGGGGTTACGGGCGCAAAATCGAGTACGGAAGAAGTGTCGGATTTGTGTAAGTGCCGTTGCATCAAGGGTTTGCCGAGGTTTTTTGGAGGTGTTCCGACGTGAAAATTGGGCTCCTGGCAGCGGGTCTGCAGAAGTGTCGGATTTGCCCTTGCAAATGATTGAGGTGATGGGAGATACTAACGGCAGGGGAGCGCTCCCCTCCCCGCTCTGAAGGGGATTGAGACACTCGCC
>CAIYDY010000341.1 GCA_903925015.1 uncultured Acidobacteriia bacterium | reverse complement strand
TCATTAAGCAATTCGCCGGAGTTGACTACATTATAATGCCGACGCTGATTTGGAAACATGTTCGTCATGCGGTTGCCATGTTCGGGCTGCTCTGGGGAGGTGCTTTTGCGATTGGCGCGCCCCAAGTGGGCGGTCCCTTGGACACGCCTGTGGGGCTTTGGCGGACGGTGGACGACAAAACCAAGCAGCCCCGCGGGCAGGTGAGGATTTTTGAACGGGGCGGGGAACTGGTGGCGGTCGCCGAGAGCAGTTTTGATCCCAGGGAACTCAACGACGTGTGCGACAAGTGCACGGGAGCGCGCAGGAACCAGAAGGTGATCGGTATGGAGATCGTCTGGGGGATGAAGCGCAAGGGGACGGAGTATGGGGGCGGGGAGATACTCGATCCGGACACGGGGTCGATCTACAAGTGCAAGATGACCTTGGAGGACGGCGGGAAGCGTCTGGTGGTGCGGGGGTTCATCGGGATATCGCTGGTTGGGCGCTCCCAGGTCTGGTACCGGGAAAAGTGACGCGGTCGGTGCGGGTGAGCGTCCACAGTATCGTCGCGCAGACGAGAGGCAGGATTGCAAATCCGAAGAAGACCGGTGTGTAGGAGTAGTGTTCGACGGTCCAGCCTGTGGCGCTGGTGAAGATCATGCCGCCGAAGCCGGAGCCCATGCTGGCGAGTCCGTAGACCGATCCCACGCAGTTCTTGGGGAACACGTCGGCCGGGAGCGAGAGCATGCTGGCGAGACCTGCGGTGTAGCCCGTCATCGCAACCGAAACGAACGCGATGGAGATCCACGGGGACGGGGCGAGCACGGCGGGGATCGCGGCCGTCATCCACAGCGCAAAAAATGTCACGGACATTTTGCGGGCGCGCGGGGCCTCTATCCCGCGGCGGATGAGCCAGCCGGACAGCAGTCCGCCGAGGATGTTGCCGGAGCCGGCGATCAGGAATGGAATCCAGCCGTAGGTGCCGATGGCGGCCATGTCGAAGTGGCGCGCGTTTTTCAGGTATTCGGGGAACCAGAAGATGTAGAAATACCAGACGGGGTCGAAAAAGATCTTGGCGAAGGTGAAGCTCCAGACGAAACGTGTCCGGAACATGGTCCATGCGGGGGGAGGCGGGGCCAGAACTTCGTGCACGGCATCCGGCGGAGTCTTGTAGATGGGGAGCCAGAACAGGAGCCAGAGCAGGCCCACGATGCCTGTGGCGGCGAAGGCGTAGCGCCAGCCGAAGTGGAGGAGAATCCACGCCACGACGGGCGGGGCTAGGATTGCGCCTGCGGCCGAGCCGCTGTTGAAGATTCCGGAGGCCAGGGCCCGCTCGCGCTCCGGGAACCATTCGGCCACGATGCGGATTGCGGCGGGCCAGTTTCCGGCCTCGCCCGCACCGAGGAGAAATCGGCAGAAACCGAGGCTGAGCGGGCCCTGCGCGAACGAGTGCAGGATCGCTGCGACCGACCACCACGCGATGCAGAGGGCATAGCCCAGGCGCGTTCCAAGTCGGTCGATCAACGGCCCGGAGACACCGTTCATGATCGTGTAGGCGAGCAGGAATCCAGTAACGATGTTCGAATACTGGATGTTGCTCATGTGGAACTGCTCGCGCAGGACCGGGGCGGCGACGGAGAGGGTTTGGCGGTCGAGATAGTTGACGAGGGTTGCAAAGAAGGCCAGCGCGATCATCAGCCAGCGCTGCCTGGACGGGCCGGGGATGGAGGGCTGGGGATTCGACGCGGTTGGCATGGCGGAAACAAGTTTACATCGAAGGGCGGGGCGGAATTATAGTGGATAAAGCTATCCAGATATCGTATGATGGGCTCGGTAGGTGGAGTTGATGCTATCTCAAACAGCCGAGTATGCGCTTCGGGCCATCGTGGCCTTGGCGGCAGGACCTCCGGGTGCCAAGACCGCGCAGGAGATTGCCGTGGAATCGCGGGTGCCGCTCGATTATTTGTCGAAGGTGTTGAATTCGCTGGCCCGCGCGGAGATCGTGGCGGGGCGGCGGGGACGGGGCGGCGGCTTCCAAGCGGCGCGTTTGCCGGGGACGCTGACGGTGCTGGAGGTGGTCAACGCGGTGGACCCGATCCAGCGAATCCGGACTTGTCCGCTTGGTCTGAAACAGCATGGGGAGAATCTTTGTCCACTGCACAGGAAGTTGGACGACGCAATGCTGGGGGTGGAGCAGGCCTTCGGTGCAACAACGATTGAATCGCTGATTGGGAAATCGTTTTGTGAGGGGAGCGTTTGCGATGCGACTGCGTGAGGCTGGATATTGGTTGGCTGGGGTCGGGGCCGTTGCGATTTTGGGCCAGGGGGCACGGGCGGGCCTTGGCAGTTCGTACATGGTGCCGCTGGATCACGACGCGATTCAATACGCGAAGGCTCCGGTGGACGATCCGGTGGCGAGGTTGCAGCGCAAGTTGGACGCCGGCAAAGCGACGCTGCAGTATGACGACGAGTTCGGGTATTTGCGGTCGGTACTGCGCGAACTGAAGGTTCCGCTAAGTTCCCAGGTCCTGGTGTTCTCAAAGACCAGCTTCCAGGCACCGAGGATCGCGCCGAGGACGCCGAGGGCGCTATATTTCAACGACAGTTCGACGGTCGGATTCGTGCGCACCGGGGAGGTGCTGGAACTGGCTGTCCAGGACCCGCGGCAGGGCACGATTTTCTACACGCTGGACCAGGAGCGGGCCAGCCGTCCGCACTTCGACCGGCGGGATATTTGTTTGCAGTGCCACCAGTCCGGGGCCACGCTGGGCGTGCCGGGAATGATGGTGCGTTCCGTTGTTCCCGATCGCAACGGAATGCCTCTAATGAGTTTGGGGGGATACATCACGGACCACCGGAGCGCACTCAAGGACCGCTGGGGCGGCTGGTACGTAACGGGCAAGAGCGGCGACCAGGAGCACATGGGAAATGCGGTCGTGGGGAATGCGGCGGAGGATGACCGTTTGCCTGTCTCGGCCGGGACCAGAAATCTTTCGGATCTTGGTAAGTTCATTGACACGGGAGCGTATCTCGCGCCACATAGTGACATAGTCGCGCTGATGACGTTGGAGCACCAGACCCAGATGTGGAACCTAATGACCAGGGTGGGCTGGGAAGCGCGGATGGCGATGTACGAGAACAACGCGATCAACAAGTCCCTGGGGGAACCCGAGGGGCAGGTGCGGGAATCGACGGCGCACCGGATCGACGCGGCGGTTGAGGAATTGCTGGAGTATGTGTTTTTCGCGGGCGAGGCGAAGTTGGCGCAGCCGGTGAAGGGCACGTCAGGATTCCAAGCGGATTTTGAACGGGGCGGGCGCCAGGATTCGAACGGGCGAGGTTTGCGGCAGTTTGATTTGGCAACCCGGATGTTCCGATATCCGTGCAGCTTCATGATAGAAACTGAGGCGTTCGACGCGATGCCGGAGGTTGTGAAGAGTCGGTTGTATGGTCGGATGCAGACGGTTTTGGAAGGCCGGGGCGGTGCGAAGTTTGCGTACCTGTCTGAGGGCCAGAGGCGTGACATCCGGGAGATTATTGGGGGAGTGAAGCCGGGGTTGTCGCCGTACTGGTACGACAAATGAGGCTTGTCCGGGAGGGATTGTCCCTTGCAATTGATGCGGCGATAAGGTAGAAATAAAGTATGGGAGAGGCTCTTCGGTGCGCGTAGAAATCAGCGACGACGTGATCTACCAGGAAGTTCGAGATGAGGTTGTGCTCTTGAATCTGGAGAGCCAGCAGTACTTCGGCTTGGACAGTGTCGGTGCCGACGTTTGGAAGTTGCTCAAGGAGCACGGCGATTCGGAATCGGTGGTACAGGGGATGAAAGCCTCATACCGGGTGGATGAGGCCAAGTTGCGATCCGATGTGGGTGCATTGTTGGCGGAGTTGGTTCAGGCAGGTCTGGTGCGCAGTGTTGGCGAATCTCCGAACGTGTGAGAAGACTCCGTCAAGCCGAGCTTAGGAAGATCACGGGAGTGCAGGATGCAAGAGTACAATAAAAACATGTCAAACGTTCAAGAAACAGCCAGCGTCGATCTAAAAGATTACGTGACACCTCGTCTGATCGCCATGGGTGGGATTCCGCATGTCGTGAGAAAGGGCACCATCTCGCCGGACGACAACGATCAAGCCACCGTGACCTCGTAGCTGGATCAGGCTGGGAGCTGTAGAGTCGTGCGCGGCTTGGGTTGCCCTTCCCGGTATGGCGTCAGTGAGATATTGAGATTCAGCTCGGAAATCTTTTCCAGCAATCTCACAACCAATCGCTGCCTGCCCGCAGTCTGCTGAGTCAGGTTAGGCGATTTCCCGTGGGCAGGTTGAATGGCTGCGATATCGAATATCGCGTGGCGGGGTGTACGGATTTCAGCGTATAGATTCCATCCGTTCTTCCTGAGAAGCGCCGTGGGTCCGTCCACGGTGATTTCCGCATCTGTCGAAAGACCCCAGACGATCTCAATCGGCTGGTCTGCCCGAACCACATCCTCAATCAAAATGCATCGGCGTTGAGCGATCCCTGCGCGGCGGGTCCATTGGCGCAATTTTGGGTTGGCCTTGGACAAGTCCATTTGCACCCAACTCATCTCCGGTCCGAACTCCTGCCTGATGATCCTCGCTTCACCCTTCGGATCTTGGTTTTCGCGGTCTACCAGCAGTGTATTGTGATTTTCTGTGCGGGCTCGCGCGTTTCTTTGTCCAGCAACTAGGGAAGCATCATCGTAGGGCTCGTCCAAGGCCCATCGCACACCTCCAGCATCAAGGACAAATGTACCCAAGTCCGGATGGGCGTGGGGGATCTTGTTGTCTCCACCTTTGATGGCGAAGAACAGCGCGTTGGGGTCGTCCCAAGCGCTGCGGAAAGTTGCGATTCCGGTAGCGGCGAAGACCGCGTCCAAAGATACGGCAGGCGTCTGCTGGGGGGGGCGGGCCTCCTTGGAGAACCAGATAAGGTCCAAGGGCTCGGATCTGGCGGTCCGTTCCATCTGCCGCTGCTCCTGCCAAGCCCAGACGGGCGCGTTGTAGCGCTTGGCGAGCCAGAACTGTTCCGGCGCGGTACCTGGATCGTCCATTCCGTCGCCCCAGTTGAACGCGCGCCCGGTTGGTCCGGTGGTGTGGCTGCGGAACCGGCCATAGCGGTCGAAGCCACGCGGAGCACCAATGCCCAGGTCGGAGCTGAGTGCTGTATTCAAGGAAGCAAAGAAGAGGGTCGTGTAGCGCGCAGCGAATTCCCCGTAGCCGGGACCTTCCGGCCACCCTCCGTCGGCGTTCCAAGTCGCCAGGCCATGGACGATAGACTCGGCAGCGGCACGGGCGATTTCAGCGGTCTTGTCGCCGGAACCGGTAGGTCCCTCGGGGCTGGCAGGTTCGGCCAGAGCCACGGCACCAATCATCATCGCGGCGTTGCAAACGATGTTCCAGTGGAATTTCTCTCGGGTCCACCAATTTTTCGCTTGGTAGACGGGACGGGCTTGGTCGAGGCCCTTTGACTGCAGAGCGTTCAAAACCAGCGACCGTTCGTCGGTCGAGAGGACCGGGTAGAGCCAATCGTAGCCGATAGCGAAGGCCACAGTCATTTCCGCACAGTCGATGAATCGGGTGGGGTTCCAATCCCGGAAGTTGGCTGCGGATTTCAACTCCATGATGGCGCGGCGCAACCAAGGATCTTTCCCTGTGAGCCGGTACATCAGTGCCAGCGTCAGGACGCGGTCGAGCACCCGGCGGGACGGGGTTCTGGGGTTGTTTCCGCTGGACCGGGGATCGACGGGCGGGGTGGAGAGGAGTCGGTCGGCTTCTTTCTCCAAGTCGTTGTAGCAGCGGCGGGCGACGGGGTTTTCTCGGGCGTTTTGGCGGATCCGGTCCAATTCCGTGTCGAGTAGCAGCAAACGCGGGTGGGCTGGCCGGAGGGTCTTGAACGGGTCGAGCGGGGTTGGGACGGTGGGCTGGTCTGTTGCTGATTGGGCGGCTGAGGAAAGATCGGCGCAACCTGCCAAGCAGGCCAAGCGTCCAATCGCGTCCCTTCGTGTCAGCTGCACCCTCACCTCCCAACAGTTTGGCACAGGTGGCAACGCACGAACCGTAGATGGTCCAGGCCGCATGTGAGAATACGAGCTTGATCGAACGAATCGCAGTCTTAACGCGGAAGCCGGCCCGAGCCGTGATGTTTGATTTTGACGGCACCATCGGCATGGTCCGGGCGGGATGGATGCCACTGATGTTGGACATGATGATGGAAACGTTGGGGGCGCTTGGACCGGACCCGATAGCGTTGCGGGCAGAGGCCGAGGAGTATGTAGCGCGGTTGACGGGGCGCGACACCTATTTCCAGATGGCCGCGTTTGCGGAACACGTGGAGCGGTTGGGCGGCTTGGCGCGCACCGGCTGGGAATACAAGGAAGAGTTTATGTCCCGGCTGGAAGGCGCGAGGCAGCAACGATTGGGCGGCTTGGTCGATGGCTCAATTCCGGCGGAGGCTCTGATGATTCCCGGGTCCAGGGAAATTTTGCTGGCCTTGGCCGCCGAGGGAATTCCGGCGTATCTGGCTAGCGGCAGCGACCACGATTCGATTGTGATGGAATGCGGATTGCTGGGGATCCACGATCTGTTCCGGTCGATCCATGGCTCGGCTCCGGGGCAGCCGACGAAGGGGGAACTACTTCGCCAGTTGGTCGATTCGGGGATTGACCCTAACCAGATCGTGACTTTTGGCGATGGGCGGGCGGAGATTGAGGAGACGGCGTTGATCGGAGGCGTTGCTGTTGGTGTCGCCAGCGATGAGCCGGAGTGCGTCGAGGTGGACCAGAAGAAGCGGCGCTGGGTGATCGAGGCGGGGGCCCACTACGTGATTCCGAATTACCTGCAGCCTGACTTGATGCAACTGGTGGGTGGACTTGTATGAGAACGCTGGCGATTGATATCGGCGGGACGAAGTTTACTGTTGCGGCCTTCGAGGATGCACTGTCCGGCGTAGCCACGATGGTGCGGCGTGAGAGCCGGGCGACGGACCGCGAAGGTGGTCGGGAATGGTTGATGTCGGCCTTGGAACCGATGGTGGCGGCTTGGCACGCGGAGACGCCCTTCGACAGGTGCGGCATTGGCTTCGGTGGGCCGGTGATCTGGGGGACGCAGATGGTTGCGACCTCGACACACGTTGGCGGCTGGGCCGATTTCGACTTGGCCGGGCGCATACGGCAAGTGCTGGGCGGCATGCCCGTTGTGATGGACAACGACGCGAATGTAGGCGCGCTGGGCGAGTACCTGTATGGTGCCGGGACGGGTTGCAATCCGCTGGTCTATCTAACGGTTTCCACCGGAATAGGCGGCGGGATCCTAGTGGACGGGAATGTACTGCGCGGGGCCGATTCGTGGGCTGGCGAGCTTGGCCACACGACCGTACGACCAAGTGGCCCCGAATGCCTCTGCGGGTCCCACGGCTGTCTGGAGCGACTCTGTTGCGGGCTGTGGTTGGAGCGGGACCATGGGGTCGCTGCCAAGGAGCTGATGCAGCGACCGGAGTTTGTGCGCAGCTACGTGGTGGACTTGGCCCAAGGGCTGAAAAACTGCATCATGGTGCTGAACCCGGAGCGGATAGTGCTGGGTGGCGGGATTGCGAAGGCCGGGGATGCCCTGTTCGTCCCGTTGCGCGAGGAACTGGGTCGGCAGATGCCAGCATGGTCCCGGGCTAGGATCGATGTCCGCCAAGCCGCACTTGGCGATGACAGCGTGCTTTGGGGGGCGCTAGGTTTGGCGGTGCAGTCGGGCTAGGCGAGCAGTCCCTTGATCTGCGATTCCACCCCTGAACGCACTTTGGCCTCGCCCAGAAAGTTTTTCACCATCTGGGGGAGTTCGCAGAACACGATTACCTCGGACGGGGAAACGGTCACAATCCCCGACACTGGGACTTTGATGAAGCCCATCTTGCCGGTAATGCCGAACGTCATTACCTTGTTTCCAGAGGCGTCGGTCGTCCACTCCTTCTTGGGGTCTGCCAGCTGTACGCCGGAAATCCCCTTTTCCAGTAAGTGGTTGACGCCGTTTTCGATCAGGTCAACCACCTCCTGCTGCGTCTTGTTGTGGGGGATGTTGATGGTCACTGGGCTTCGTTCCTTTTGAGCTGCCCGCAGGCGGCGTAGATGTCGAGTCCCCGCGGACGCCGGATGAAGCACGGCACCGCGCGGCGGACGATGGCTTGGAAGGAGGCGACACGTTCCGGTGTCGGCGTGGAAAACGGGATGCCGGGGCCGGGATTCAGGGCAATCAGGTTGACCTTGCAGTTTAAGTTGGCAAGCAGCTTGACAACGCGCCGGGCGTCGGCGTCGGTGTCGTTGACTCCGTTGAGGAGCACGTATTCGAAGGTCAGCTTTTCCCAAGCACGCAGGGGATAGGCTCGGCAGGCTTCCATCAGGTCCGTCAGGTGCCACTTCCGGGTGATGGGCATCAGGGCTTGGCGGGTTTCCTCGGTGGATGCGTTCAGGGAGATGGCAAGCTTGGGCCGGATCTCGGCCTTGCCAAGTTCCTCGATACGGGGGATGATGCCGGAGGTCGAGACGGTGATGCGTCGCTCGGTCATGCCCGCACCGTTGGGGTCCACCAGGATCCGGGTGGCCTTCAGGACGTTGGCGAGGTTCAGCAGTGGCTCGCCCATGCCCATCATTACGATGTTGAATCGACGGGCGTTCGGCTTGGCAGTGTCGATGGAGAGGCCGTTGTGGCGTGCCACGAAAAGGACCTGGCCCACGATTTCGCCCGCCGTCAAGGACCGCTCCAGACCCATCAGGGCGGTCATGCAGAATTTGCAATCAACAGGGCAGCCGACTTGGCTGGAAATGCAGACGGTATCGCGGTCCGGCTCCGGCATGAGGACGGTTTCGACAGTCCGGCCATCGGATAGGCGGAGTAGGTAGCGGCGGGTGCCGTCGACGGAATCGTAGACTTTGTCAAGGTCCGGGAGCCCCAGTTCGGCGTTGGCGGCGAGCTCGGCGCGCAGCTTGGCCGGGAGCGTGGAAATTTGAACGAGGTCGCCAACCTTTTCGTTGTAGATGGCGCGGTAGACCTGATCAGCGCGGAACGAGGGCGAACCCGCCGGCAACACTTGGCGGATGTCGCTAAGTTCCATTCCTACAAGCGATTGCGGCACATTCCAAGGGTAGCATCTCCGGGCTGGGATTCCGCTGGTTCGGGGTACAAGGTAGAATTCGCGTGTGCTTGTGAAATATTTCCGATTGATTTCGGTGTTCGTGGCCTCGGTTCCGTTGGCCTGCGCGGTGGAGACGTACACGTATTGGGTGGATCCGTGTACTCCCGACGCGGCACGGTCGACGGCGTGCGAGACCGATGACCCGGAGTTGGCGAAGTGGGCGTTCGAGGCGTGGCAGCGGGAATCGGGCGGTCGGCTCGTGTTTGTCCCGGTCGATTCCGAGGCCAAGGCGAGGATTCGACTGCACTGGGCCAACGGGCAGGGAAGTTTGTACGGCGAGACCCGACCCATCCTGGTGAACGGACGCAGGGGGGCCGAGATTTATGTCCTGCCGGACACGCGGCTGCTGGGCCCGGATATCGACGCCGCGACCAGGGCCGACCGGCTCTTGCGGCACGCGGTGGTTTATCTGACGTGTTTGCATGAAAGCGGCCATGCGCTCGGCTTGGAGCACACGGCGAGGTTCGCGGACATCATGTATACGTTCCGGTATGGCGGGGACATTGTCGGGTACTTTGAGCGCTACCGTAAGTTGTTGAAGGTGCGGGGGGACATGCCGAGGTTCGCCGGGATTTCGGATGCGGATCGCGTTGCGCTGGTGGAGATTTTCAAATGAAAAGAACAGCGGTTGTGACCGGGTCGAACCGGGGAATTGGGCGCGCCATCGCCATGCGCCTAGCTGCGGAGAGTGCCAACGTGGTCCTGTGTGCGCGGGATTCGGCGCTGCTTGAGGCTACGGCCGGGGAGATCCGCGCGGCGGGAGGGAAGGTTCACTGCGTCGCCCTCGACCTTCGCCTGCCAGATTCGGCGCGGATTTTGGTACAGGCGGCCGTGGATGTTTTCGGGGGCATCGATATCGTCGTCAATAATGCCGGTGCAACCAAGCGCGGGGATTTCGAACTGCTGACCGACGACGACTGGGCTGATGGCTATGCGCTGAAGCTGTTCGGGGCGGTACGGCTGACTCGCGCGGCTTGGCCGTACCTGCGCGAACGGAAGGGGTCGGTTGTGAATATTGCGGGCTCGGGCGGAAGGACGCCGGGCCCGCAGTTCACCATTGGCGGCTCGGTGAATGCGGCTCTGTTGTCGCTGACGAAGGCTTTGGCGGATTTGGGGCTGCGGGATGGGGTGCAGGTCAATGCAGTGAATCCGGGGCCCGTGCGGACGGCGCGGTTCGAGGGTCGTTTGGCGCGGACGGCTGCCGAGTATGGTGTCGATCGCGAACAGGCGATGGAGATATTTCTGCGCGAGGAGCGGATTAGCAAGGTGGGCGAGCCGGAGGATATCGCCGGATTGGTGGCGTTCCTGCTGTCGCCAGAGGGGCGGCTGTTGCATGGGTCGATTATTGACGCGGATGGCGGGGGGACTAAGACGATTTAGGGGCCGGAGGCGGCTTCGAGGCGCAGTTGGTGAGGAAGGGGCCGGACTGTAAGACAATTCGCCGCGACCGCAAATAAATTGTTATACTCCAATGGCGTTACCGACGCGCTTGGAGATCGTCATGCAAAGACTGTTCCTGATTGGCTGCGGACTGCTGCTAATCGTCCCGCTGTTCTGTTCGGCGGGTCCGGTTGGGCTGATGTCGCTTACAAGCGACGGGAGCAACGGGAGTTTCGACACATACCTTGCGACACACAGCTATGACGGGACCAACTTTTTTCTGAACACCGACAGTGGAAGTGTGATCGCAGGGCATTACAACTCAAGCTACGGAAGCATTTTTGGGTACCAGTTGGATTCAATCGTGCCGACCACGGTCGTGACCACAAACGGCACCGTTAGCGTCTTCAATTTTTCGTCGTTCAATCTGCCCTCGAACTACAGTCTGACCCTCTACGGCCATTCGGCGGCGGCGATTCTGGCGAACGGAAGTATCTCCATCGCGGGCGACCTTGAAGTGTGGAGTAATGCCGGTTCCGCCGGAAATGGTGGACCTTCCGGTGCCGGAACCCAGACCGGGGCGACCGGAGGCGGCGGCGCGGGGGGCGGCGGGGCGGGCGGATTCGGCCAAGGCTACCGTGGTTACAACGATGAGGGCACGGCCGGGAGCGGAGGTGGGGGCGGAATGGTGACCGCTGGCGGCGACGGTACTTCGGGAAATTCGGGTGGTGGAGGCGGCGGCGGCACGGCGGTCGATTTGTCAATCTTGCAGGGTGGTGGCGGCGGTGGAGGAGGTGGTGGCTGCGGCCTGTTTTGCTACGACGGCGGAAGGAACGGCGGACAGGGTGGTGGGGCCGTCTTTTTTGGCGCAACGAACGATTTCACGATTGCCACAACCGGCATCATCGCGGCGGATGGCTGGGGCGGCCAAAGCAACGCGTACACTGCTTCCGGCGCGGGTGGGGGAGGTGCTGGCGGCGACCTTTGGTTCAGTGCCGCAGGTACATGGGCCAACTACGGTCTGGTGAGCGCACGGGGCGCAGCGGGCGGATACATCAGTGGGACCTACCCCAGCTTGGCCGGAAGCGGCGCAGGCGGGTACGTGTATGTAGACCCGACCTCGATCATCAATGACGGATCGATAAATGTCAGGAACGGACTCGGCGGCACCGGCGGACTGGTGCGGTTTGATGGTCCGGTGAGTGGAACAGGCACCATCCAAGGTGAGATCAGTCCCGAGCCGGGCACCGTGGTACTGATGCTGGGCGGAATGGCGGGTCTGCTGCTGGCGAGGTCGCGAAGGCCCTAGATCCGGACGGTGTTCCCGTCATGATTTGGCCTCGCCTGAAAAGCCCCCGCCCCAATCCCAGGGATAGTGCCCCTTTCGGCTAAATCGCGTCCGAAACACTGGGTAGCGGGAAATCCGTCGCCACCATCGCTGGTGCGATCATCATCCCGCCCTCCAAGCCACGTACCCGGGCCGCCTGCCCCAGCTTCTTCGCGTTCTTCAATAACCGCACCGGGCTCTCCAGGAACCGCATATTCATCACAGGGGTGGTTACCTTCCCGTTTTCGATCAGGAACAAGCCGTCGCGCGTCAGCCCCGTCTGTTGCAGCGTCTGCTGGTTCACCGGTCGGATGTACCACAAATGGGTGATCAGAACCCCACGTTCCACACCCGCAATCAGTTGCTCCAGCGTCTCGGAGCCGCCCTCCAGCGTGAGTGCGCCGCCACCGCCGCCTCCAAAACCACCACCGCCACCGCGACCGCCGCCACCCTCGTTGGCCTCCTTGCCTGTCTTCGAGGCCCAATAGCGGTCGTACCCGAGGCTCGCGATCACGCCCTTCTCCACCCACTTCACCGCCTTTGCAGGCAGCAAATCGCCAGACCACGGCGACGAAGGCTGCTTGCCATCGAAAGGATTGCTATACAGGTTGACGAATTCGGGGAAAACTTTTTCGCCCAGCAGCGATCCGCCACCGCGCTTGCTCAGGAACGTCCGGCCCTCGTCCGTGTTGCGCGCCGAGAACCCGCCCTGCATCAGCCGCACCAAATCGCCCGTGGCCGTCGGCTCCAGGACTACCGTGTAGTTGCCCGGATCGAGCTTCTTCGGATTCCGCCATTTCTCGCATTTGTCGCAAGCCGTAGCCGCCAGCTTCGCGCTGTCAATTTCAGACAAACGCAGGGACGGTTGGCCCGCCCACCCCGAACTCGACCCGTCCGCCATCCGGACCGTCGTCGTCAGTTGCGAATCCGCCGCCTCGTGGTATCCGAAAAGGCCCGTCTTGTTCGCCACCGCCGTCATCCGGTGCGAGCGTTCGATCAACCCCGCCGCCACCAGCTTGCGCCGGATCGCCGCATCGATGATCGTCTTCACGTGCGGAATCATTTCCGGCGCGCGCGCCTTGGCGGTCGCTGGGTCGAAATCGGTCCCTTCGCGGTAGGTCTGCGGGCCCAACGCGGGCATCCGTTCAGGATTTGGCGGCGCGATTCCGGCCAGCTCCTCGGCCTTTTTAACCGCCGCGCGGATCGAGGCGTCGTCGAAATCGTCCACCGCATAGAGACCGGTTCGGGAGTCCCGCGTGACCGCGATCGACATGTTTTGCCGCAATCCCAATGACGCCGTCGTGATCCCGTTGTTGGCAAAGCGCGTGTAGGCCTGCTCCGTTGCGGTCACGGTGACTTGGCACTCGGGAAATGTCGAAAATCCGATCGCCTTTTGGGCGAGCTTCTGTGCTTCTTCCTTTGTGAACATTGTTGTTTCCCCTTGCCGGTTAGTCGGTTACCAGAACGTTGATCTGACGGAACCGCGTGGGCGAGCATCCGTGGCTGATCGAGTTGATTTGGGTGGGCTCGCCCTTGGCGTCGCCTGTTGTGCCGTACTGCCGCCAGTACGATGGACCCGCCGTTGCGTCGCAAGCCTGCCAGAAATCCGGGGTCCGAGCTTGGTAGGCCACCCGCGAGATCATGCCGCGCTTCTTGCCGCCCTTGATTTCCCAGAACGCGTCGCCGCCGAACTGGAAGTTGTAGCGCTGCTGGTCAATCGAATAGCTTCCGCGCCCGTCAATCAGCACACCGTCCTCGATTTCCGAGATCATCCCCTCCAGCGTGGTCTCCGACGGACCCGCCTTGAGGTACACGTTCGGCATCCGTTGGAACGGCACCGTCGCCCAGGAATCGGCCTGGCTGCAACCGTGCGATTCCTTGTCGCCGACCAAATGGGCTTGTTCGCGCGTCGTCTGGAAATTGCGGAACACGCCCTTGTCGATGATGGTGAAAACGCCGGTCTTCACGCCGTCGTCGTCGTATCCGGCAGTGCCGAGTGCGCGGGGCGAAGTACGGTCGCCGATGAAGGTGCAATGCTCGCTGGCGATTTTCTTGCCGATGGTCGCCGGCGTGATGTAGCTCGTACCGGCATAGTTCGCCTCATAGCCGAGCGACCGGTCCAGTTCCGTCGGGTGCGCCACGCTCTCGTGGATCGTCAGCATCAGGTGGTTGGGCATCAGGATCAGATCCTTCTTGCCTGCCTTTACGGAGGGTGCCGAGAGGTGCTCCACCACTTCCTCGCGGATGCGCTGGGCGTTCTCCTCCAAATTCATTTCCGGAACGTACTCCCAGCCAGCGGAGGCCTGCGTCGGGACATAGCTCCGGGAGCGCGAAACGCCTGCCGCGCGGTCGACGGCGGTTGCGTCCAAGTTGCCATAGATCTGCAGGATCAGCTGCTGGATCGAGGAGCCTTCGGTGGACGCGAAGTACTTGTCCTCGCTGCGGATGTTGAGGCTCGAACTGCTGCCAAAGACTTTCGTGTTTTTCTTGACCTCGTCCGCAGCCCGGCGCAGCAGGTCGAGCTTTTCGGCAGTCGGAACGGAGAACGGGTCCTTTTCGTGCGGCGTTTCCCAGCGGGTGCGGTAGGCCTTCACCGGTGCGAGCTGGATGGGCTTGGGCTGGATGGTGGCGTTGGCCTTGGCGATGATGACCGCCTCGCCCGTAACGCGCGCGATCTCCTCCTTGTTCACCATCGGCGACGAGGCGAAGCCCCAAGCTCCGTTCACAATCACGCGGACGCCGAATCCGAAGCTCGAATCCTCGGCCACGGTGGGCACCGATTGCGTCTTGCCGGTTGCGCGGTCGGGCGACAGACGGATTCCCAGCCGTTGGTCGCGCAGCCGCACAATGCGGATGTCGCAGTAGGTGGCTTTGAATTTCTTCGCCTCGGTCAGGGCCACGGCCCCGAGCTTTTCGAGGTCTGCGGAGGGCGTGGTGGATTGTGCGGGCGCGCCGAAGAGCTCGTCGGCGAATGCAACGGCGAGCGGTGTGGCGAGGAAGCCGCGTCGGGTGAGTCGGGCCATCATATTGGCATTATTGTAGCGCTGTGGGGTGTTGCGCTGCCTTGCCCCAGTGTTTCCGGGTAGAAGTTTCCGGGTAAAATAGCGACATGTCCGCCGCAGCGATTCCGACCTTCACGCCTGAGGAATATTTGCGTCTCGAGCGCGCAGCCGAATCCAAAAGCGAATATATTGACGGACTGATTCTAGCGATGTCGGGCGGGACCTTTCCCCATGCCGTTGTCGGCACCAACTTGGTTCTCACGGTTGGGCCTCGCCTGCGGGGACGCGGCTGCGGCATCGTCAACTCCGACCTCCGCACCGCAGTCACTCCGCAAGGGCCATTTTTTTACCCCGACTCCGCCATCTATTGCGGTGAGCCCCTGCTTTCGGACCACCACAGGGACGCGTTGCTCAACCCGGTGGTCGTTTTCGAGGTCTTGTCCAAATCCACCGAAGGCTACGACCGCGGCCTGAAGTTCATGCACTATCGGCGCATCCCCACGTTGCGGGAATACGTCCTGATCGCACAGTCCATTCCCCACATTGATGTTTTCACCAAGGAGGCCAACGGCAAATGGAGCCTCACCGAGTTCGACGGCTTGGACGCCATCTGCGAACTGGCTAGCGTACAGGTCTCCTTCGCTCTTGCCGAGATTTACGACGGCGTTACGCTGGAGGCCTAGTTTCCCACTGATTCCTCCGCATAGGCACCGACTTTCGGCAACTAACCACCTTGTCATAGCGTTTTCCCTGCTATTATGGTCCGGGCGAATCCCATGGCCCCGGACTATTCGCCAGGAGACGGCATGAAAAAGATCGTGTTTTCCGCATTTGTGTTCATGAGCGCCGCGTTAGCCCAGGACCGCTCGATCCACCGGTTCAACCCAACCGGCACGCTGACCGGCCCCAGAGCCGGACGTGCAGCCGATATCGGGCTCGAGTATGTGCGCAGATCCCTCTTGGATTCCGCCTCCGGAGCCGTGATCGACGCCCCCGGCATCTCCGGTGTCTATCTCGCCAAGCAATACTCCACGGAGCACAACGGTGTCACACACCTGATCTTCAAGCAGCAGTTCCGCGGCTTGGACGTCCTCAATGCGGAATGGACCATCAACGTGGATCGCGATGGCCAGATCCTAAACTCCGGCGGCCTGTTTTTCAATGCCCCGGGGAACGATGTACCCCTTCCCGGCACCGATTCGGTCCTTGCAGCCGCCCGTGCCGCCGTCCGCACGGTGAATCCCCGGCTTGGCGAACGATTCCAGCCTCAGACGAGCATCCGCCGTCCGGCCCGGCAAGGTGCCGTCCGACTTTCAGCCGTGGCCCTTTCCGAAGACATCGAAGGCGAAATGGTCTGGTACGGCTTCCGTGGCACGGTCCGTCCGGCTTGGCTGCTCTACGTGACCGATGAGGATGGCATCAGCCGCTACGCCACCGTTGTGGACAGCGAGAGCCGCCAAACCATCGCCAACGAGGCGTTAACCCTCTTCCAATCTCCGCCCAAGGGGTTGGTCTTCGAACGGGACAGCCCTCAACCCAACCCGAATCCTGGAACGCTGCTAACGTCCGCACCGGCCTATGTGCAGCGGACCATGCAGAGCTTCAACCCGGATAGCCGGCTGTCCCCCTTGGGCTGGACCACCAACAACACCACGGCAGGCAACAACGCGGTGGTCGGCGAAAACCTCCTGGGAACCCGCTTCCTCGCCAGTCCGGACATCACGACGGCTCCAAACGGCGACTTCAGCTTTCCGCTGGAACTTGGCCCCAACACTGGCAACACGCTCGCCTACAAGGACGCAGTCAACACCAATCTCTTCTACTGGATCAACCGCGCGCATGATCTCCATTACCAGAATGGCTTCGACGAGGCGTCCGGGAACTTCCAGCAAAACAATTTCGGCCGTGGCGGCGTGGACGGCGACCCAATCTACGCCTACACCCATTTTGGGGCAGCCAATGTTGGTGCCACGGGCCAGTTTCTCAACGCGTTCTTTAGCCGTCTAGCCGTAGGCGACGGAGGGCAATCCATGGTTGCCATGTACATTGGTCGTCCCGGGCCGAACTTTCCGCTTCCACCATCGAACCTGTTCACCGACGGGGCCCTCGATTCCGTCGTGATCGTCCACGAATACACCCATGGTGTCAGCACACGCCTTGCTCGCCAGTCGTACTCGACCTTCCAGGGTGCGGCAATGGGGGAAGCCTGGAGCGATTTCTTCGGTCTCGAGTACACCCTCCCGGCCAACGCTCCTCCGGACGGCTACTACCCGACAGCCGAGTACTTCGACCAAACCTTCGGCGTGGGCGACTTCCGTACCCGCCCCTACACAACCGATTTCACGGCCAATCCGCTGACGTTCGCCAACCTCGGCAACGTCATCTACCGGCCCGAAGTCCATGCCGACGGCGAGATCTGGTTCGAGGCCCTCTGGGAGGCCCGATCCAACATCATCAAACAGTTTGGAGACGCGGAAGGGCGCCGCCGTATCCGCTTGCTGGCCTTGGACGCTATGAAGCTCTCCCCGCCCGCCTCAACCATGGTGGATATGCGGGACGCCATGCTGCTTGCCGACCGCGTCGACTTCAAGGGTGCCAGCCAGGACCAGCTCTGGGCCGCTTTCGCGAAACGGGGTCTGGGAGCCACGGCCTACACCTCCGGAGGCAGCACCGTCCACGTCGTGCCATCTTTCGACCTGCCTTCAAACACCGGACGTCTCAAGTTCTACGACGATCCATTCGTGATCGGCGAAACCGTGCGCGTGGTCCTCCAGGATTCGAACAACACCCAACCCACAGCCCGCATCCAGCTCACCAGCGGCACCGGCGATTTGGAGGATCTGATCCTGACGCGCACCGGCTCGGTCTACATCGGTGCCATTGCAACCTCCGGCAACGTTGTAAACCGCCAAAACAGCACCCTGAACATTACTCCCGGCGACTTCATCAACGCCTACTATTTGGATGGCGACACCGGCGGCTCGGGCGCCAAGCTCATCTCCACCTCGGCTGCCACCATGCCTGCTTATAGCGCTGTCGGCGTCGCGCCGAAGGCGGCGCTCACCTTTCCGGGCGAAAGAAAACTCTCCTCGGCGTCATCTGTCTCCACGGACATTCCGTTCGTGTTTCCGTTCTACGACGGCAAGTACAAGTTCGTGACCATCGACGAAAACGGCGCTCTGTTCTTTGACCGAGCATCCACCACTTTTTCGGCCTGCACGGACGCGACCTCGCTCCCAATTTCGAAAACCATCGCGCCGCTTTGGAGCCAAATCACCACACGTGGCACCGCCCAGGCCAACGAGGGCATGTACGTGAGTTCCACCGTCGCTGGACCGGATGTTCCCGCTACTTGGACCGTCCGCTGGGCCGGTGAGACTTACAACTTGGCCAACGCCACCGGAGGGAAGGGAAGTCCGGTCAATTTCTCCGTGACTCTTTCCGAGGACGGCACCATCCTTTACAACTACGGGACCGGCAATGCCGAAATTGGCCAAGCTCTCACCCAGGGTGCCGGTTGCAACGCCGCAGCTACAGTCGGAATCTCCAACGGGCACGACGTGTACAGCCAGACAACGGTGCTCCAACCCCTAACCAACGTGGCGCTCCGCTATGATCCTCCGTTCAATACCCCCAGCTACCCGAACGGAACCATCGACAATCCAGTGAACGGAGCCCATGTCCAAGGGTTGATGACGGTGACCGGCGTCGCTTGGGACCCCGGCGCTCCCCTCTCAAAGGTTGACGTCCTAATTGACGGACTGGAGCAAGCACGGGCCACCCTGGGCGTCTCCAGGCCCGATGTCTGTGCCACGCAAAATATTCCGGGCTGCCCCCGCATTGGCTACTCCGCACTGATTGATCTGGCCGGACGCAACATCGCGTCGGGTGCCCACACCATGGTGGTCCGCGTCACCAACACGCGCGGGGCGTGGATTGATTTCCCGTCGAAGCCGGTTTCGTTCACGGTGGATGCCGGTGCCGGAACCATCCCTTACGGGAAGGTGGAAAACATCAACGAAGGCGACACCATCTCCGCGGTGTTCACGGTTACCGGCTACGCGGCCGCGGACAGTTTCCGGGTTGCGGGCGTCGACGTGCTCATCGACGGTCTCTCCTACGGCGCAGCATCCTACGGATTCAGCCGCACCGACATTTGCGCGACGCTGAAGCCAGTCCCGCCTGGCTGCCCGACTATCGGATTCCGGCTTCCCGTCGACACCAAGGGCGGCGTCCTACCCCTGATCGACGGTCCGCACAAGATGCAGATCCGGGTTCGCGACGAAACTGGCCGCACCACCCTACTCCCGGATGTGCCGATCAACTTCAACGTGAAGAACGGGCCAATCTCCCAGGGTGTTGGCGACATGACTAGCCCGAAAGCCAACGAAGTCCTGTCCGGAGTCATCAAGATCACGGGCTACGCCTACATACCGGGTGGCAAAGTCACGGGCGGTACCGTCCTGGTGGATAATTTCGGCTATGATTCCATCACCTACGGAACGCCTGCCCCCGATGTTTGCGCCGCGCTGTCGACCGTGACGGCTTGCCCGAACATCGGCTTTACCGCCACATTTGACACCACACGTTTGCCGAACGGACCCCACATCCTCGGCATCTATCTCAGGACCGACAACGGAGGCAACTTCCTGGTCCCGTTCAAGCAGGGCAACGGGGTCAACGTGTTCACCAAGAACTAGGGTAGTCTTGGATTAGTTCCCGATGCCGTTTGCACGAACACCGTTATCCCGTAGGACTTTGCTGCGCGGAGCAGGGGTTTCCCTTGCTCTGCCGTGGCTTGAGGCGATGCTGCCTGCAGCCGGGCGGTCCCCGAAAGGGCCGGTGCGGATGGCTATCCTCTACATGCCGAACGGCGTCCGCGAGGACTTGTGGACCCCCGCCGATCCGGGGCCCAGTTTCCAACTCCCTGCAACCCTTGCGCCTCTCCGGGACTTCCGCGACAAACTGAACATCACCACCAACCTCTGGAACGCGGCGTCGAAAGGCGGCGATGGCCACTACGTCAAGACTGGCGGCTTCCTCACATCCACCACCATCAGCAAGACGCTGGGCGTCGATGTAAACTGCCATGGCATTTCGATGGACCAAATCGCCGCTACGGCCAGCGGCAACCGGACTCCGATTCCGTCGCTCGAACTCGGCACCGCCCCGGTCACCACCGGCGTGGATAAGAACGTCGGCTACACCCGGGTTTACGGCTCGCACATCGCTTGGAGTGGACCCACCCAGCCGGTCGCCAAAGAAATCGACCCGCGCAACGTCTACGAGCGCCTGTTCCGTGCCTGCCATCCCACCAAAGGCACGGGGAAGGAGGACCTTCTGTTGTTGGACCAGGTCCGGGATGACGCCAAGCGTCTTCGCCAGAACCTTGGAACGGCCGACCAGCAGCGCTTGGACGAATACACCTCGGTAGTCCGCGATCTGGAAGTACGGCTGCAGCGTGCCGCCGCACCCGGCAAGTCCAGGTGGAAGCCCCGCGCGACGCTGGACCCGTCCGGGAAGCCCGAATCGATGCCTGAGAAGCACGCCGAGCATGTGCGGCTAATGCTGGACCTTGTGGCGCTGGCTTTTCAGACCGACTCCACCCGCATTGCGACTTTCATGTTCGGAAACGCCGTCAGCAACGAGGACTTCACCTTTGTCGACGGTGTTAAGGGCGCGCACCATTCGATCTCGCACCATGAAAACGACCCCGACAAGCTCCGCCAGTACCAATTGATCAACCAATGGCACGTGGAGCAATACGCCGGTCTGCTGCGCAAGCTCCGTGGCATGAAAGAGGGCGAGGGCAACGTCCTCGACAACTCGATGATCCTGCTCGGTGCGGGTATGCGCGACGGCAACAAGCATGACCCGCACAATCTGCCCGTCGTTCTGGCCGGAGGTGCCGCCGGACGCCTTTACACTGGACAGCACATCGTCCGGGGCAAGGACACGCCGCTGGCCGATCTCTGGCTGACCATGCTGAACGCCTTCGGAACGCCCGTGGAGCGCTTCGCGGACAGCACTGGACCGATTCCGGGCATGCTTCGCGCCTAGCCGCACGCGGACGGAATTGGCTGAATCCTGCGGAACACCCGGTACGTATCAAATCTTCCAGCACCGGAACTTCCAGCACCGGAACGACAGGCACCGGACGTATACAATTTTACAGGGGGCATCTCCCCCGTTTTCCGCCGATGAGGAGCAATTTGATTCTTCGTTTCCACCACACACGCGCTATGGGCATGTCCGCCTTGGCCGCCTTGACGTTTGCAACCGGGCTCCACGCGCAGCAGGCAACCGCACAGGCACCTGCCTCAACCCCGACCGCAGCCCCCGCACCAAAGGCGGCCCAGGTTCCCGCGAAGGAGGAAAAGTCCAAGGTTCCGGACTATCCCGATCCCCGCACTTTGACCATCGGCGCATTTTATTGGCAGCCGGTTCCAACCAACGGCCCGGACATCCTTGGCGGCAAGACGGCCACGGCCTACGGCAGTGTCTTCGGTACCGGCAAGGACAAGGCCGGCCCGATGGTGGAAGCCAGCTACCCCGTCACCCGCACCGGGGAACTCAAGTTCGAAGGGTTTGAACTCAAGGGCGTTGGCAACCAGACCATCACCAAGGACACCGCTCCTTTCGCCACCCAGTTCACGAAGGCCGACTACCTGGCGACGTCCCACTCGATCGTCAGCGGCAAGCTTTACCTGGACGACCTGCTGCACCCGTACAAGTTCCCGGTGTCGCGGTTCCGCATCAAGTCTCTCTGGGCTCTCCGCTATTTGGTTGCCAAGAACAGCATTGACGCGCCGTTGAACAAGAACGAGTCCAGTGCCACCGGCAACCGCCAGGTATTTCTGCCCGAACTCGGCATCGCCGCCGAATACGCCCTTGCGCCCCACGTGTTGTTCCGCGCCGAGGGCTCCGGTTTCGGTATCCCCAAGGGCAGCTATGTCTGGGACGGTGCTGCGACAGTTGCGTATCGCCGTGGCTCGCTCGAATTCGTCGGCGGCTACAAGGCGTTGGGTTTCAAAACCACCCCCAGTAAGGACTTTTTTGAGCGCGACCTCATCAGCGGCGGTTTCGCCGGCATCCGTTACCACTGGAAATAGCTGGTTTTCCCGGTGCCGGCCAGTTTTCCGGCCTATTCCTTTTTGACCGTCAATCCGCGCTCCCGCCTCCCCGATTGATGTTAAGGTCATAGCTATGTTGCCCACTGCCATAGCCATTCCTATACTTGTCCTGATCGTTTTCGTCTTGGAATCCCGCTCTACCCGGAGTCGGGAACGCAGGTCCCGAGGCCCCTATCCTTCTTGGCGCCCTTGGCGCTCCCGCTTGGAGGACGGCGATTGTGGGCACTGGTTCTAGCCTCTCCCCTTGGTTATTTTGCTTCTTTGACCGTCTGTTCTTTGCTTCCACCCGGATCTTTTGATGTAATCGATTTACACCGATGACCAACGGACGGGTCCAGCCGATGTGGTGGTCAAATTACCCAGCTCCACAAAGGTGAACAGCAAATGAGAAGTATCGCCAACGCAGCGATTGTAGCTCCGGTCAGCCGCATTCGGGTTCGAGAAATCCGTGATACCGCTTGCAAGGCCTGCCATGCCTATGATTTGCACCGCTGCAGAAGGGAAACGCTCGTTTCCTTCTGGCTATCGATAATCGGCTACTGGCAGTGCCGTTGTGATCGGTGCGGCGTCTATAGCTTCTATCTGCTGTCTCAGGATCAACTTGTGAATCGTCTAAGCTGGGTGGCGCTGCTGGCCGCCGGCATTGTGTTTGAAGGTGTTCGCGTTTACACCGCGCATATCGGAGCCTTGCGCGTCGCTTCAGATCCCATGGCCGCCCGGATCGAGCCATCCTCATTTTCCGGCCGGGGGGTGCGAGGGCCCCAAGGTCTGCCGGAAGCTCCGCCCTTGATCCTCACGAACAAGGACGTTTTGAGCCTCACCGACGCAGGTTTCTCGCCCAAGCTTGTTTCCACCGTTGTCCAGATCTCCGACGGCGGCTTCGACTATCAGCCTCAGGCTTTAATCGAGCTGAAGAGGGGCGGCGTGGATGAAGACGTCATTGCAGTGATTTTGGACCGGCGTCGGAAGAAGCTGCCGTGATATGAAAACCCCAATCAATCGCGTTCTTCCCACTTTGTGTCCCCGCTGCGCGTCGTGGACCCTGGTTAGGCGCCAGAGAGTTTCTTTGATGGATCATCTGTTGAGTGCGGTTGGTCTCTATCCATACTGGTGCCTTGCATGCTTGCAAGGATGCCGTCGAAAAATGGCACCGCCACCTGTCTCCATCCGGCGGGGCAATGACCCGCCGCCGCGCAGTGTTGTGCTACGGGAGGCGATGCTACGTGGGAGGTCCAAGAGTTTAGTGGAGTTATTTCTATGGAAGGTTATGAGCTGTTGGAAGATTCGGTAGTCGACTGGAGTCCGGAACGAGCCTGCAGGCTTGTGGGGGAACGGGTGCCTCGTGTCGCCAGAACCCCTATCCTGCCCGGCCGGAGTTGCACCAAGTGCGGCATGGAGCAGCTCCAGCGCTCGCACCGATCCGATTTTCTGGACTATTTCCTCACTTTGTTCCATTACGTGCCTTGCACCTGCCGGCGGTGTTCCAAACGCCAGCGCCACGTTCTGGATGTACAATCCATGGCGATGCGTGTCGTTGTTCTTTCGCTATCCGTCGCACTGCTGGTTTCGTGGTCCCAATCGCTCCGGCCGGCACAGCAACGGGCACCAGCAAACTCTGCGGCCCGACCGGGTTTGGTACTCGCCACGACAGGCAACTCCGGTGTGCGCCAAGTGTCTGCCGTCGGCTTGCGGAACCAAGACGTGGTGGATTTGCTCCACGCCGGCGCAACAACCCGCCTCGTTGCGAAAGTTCTCCAAGACTCAGAAGCTGCCTTCGACCTCACCCCCGCCGCCATTCTCCACCTTCGGACCGCCGGTGTCTCCGACGATGTGATCATCTTGATGATGGAGCGGATGTCCCATACCCAGTAACCATACTTGAGGTCTTGACGGTCCTTGTTTGACCGTCAAGGATTTGGAAAAAAGTCCGCCGCATGTTACCTTGAACGAAGCATGCTGGCGGCTGGTCAGAGCAACCTTCCCTTTTTTCCCTGTGTATGCCGTTTCGCCGGTCTCGAAGCGGAAAGCTGCGAAGGGTGCCATGGCTGAATTCTGTGGCCCCAATTCAGTGCTTGCTGCCTCGCGTCACCCCATACCCAAATGGAATTGACCCCGGTTTTACCCCTCTCCAGCGAGCCTCCAGCTAGCCCGTCCCATCTGTGCCATGATCAGAGTGTGACGCGCCCCGCAAAAGCGTCTCCCGCCATGGATGCGGTCCCCGCAAAGGCTCCCTCTTCCGTCCCGCCGGAGTTTTGGTTCGATGTTTTCCGGGATCTTGACGAGGCGGTCCTCATCTGGTCCCTCCCCGCCGAAACCTTGCTTTTCGCCAACCCGCATAGTGAACTCCTGTTCGGGCGGAGCTTTGCGGATTTGACCTACTCCGACGCTTGGCGGGTGGTGCTGCATCCCGATGACGGAGCCAGTTTGGAGTCGATGTCCGCCGAGCTTTCGGCATCCGGCTACGCGCAAGCCCTTGTCCGCATCCTCCGTCCCGACCACGAAGTCCGCTGGGTGCGTGCACGGGCGTGGCGCATCGAAACCGGTGCCTTCCCGCACATCCGCCTGATTGTGCGTGACAAAACCGAGTCGCAAACGGCGAAATTGCGTGCCGAACTGAGCGCGACCGAGCTTCGGCGTGTCATTGATTGCCTGCCCGGAAGCATTATCGTGGCCGACTATGGGAAACCTGCCAGACTGGTCTCGGCCGGGTCCGCCGAACTCTTGGGCTTCCCGCGCGAGCGTTTTTTCGAACCCGGATTCGCAGACAGCCGAATCCACCCCGACGATCTGCCGAAAATGCTTGCCAACTGGTCCATGGAGTCCGGCAAGCCCTTGGACGCGGAGACGCGCTTTCTGCATGCCGATGGCATCTACCGGTGGCTTCAGGTCCGCTACCAGCTGATCGAGTCCGGCCAGCCGGACGGCCACCGCCTCATGTTCGCGCACTGTTCGGACATCACAGCGGCGAAGGCCGTGGTTTCGGAACTGGAACTGGCCACGGCCTTGTTGGAATATACCCGGAAGATTGTGTTCCGCATCGACGCCACGGGAAGAATCACCTACGTCAACAAAGCGGCTGTGGATCGGCTCGGCTACACCAGGGAGGAAATGACTTCGCTCTTTGCCTGGGATATCGACAAAGGTATCGATCCTTCCGATCCCGCAGCGAGATGGCAACAGGTCAGGCGCAATCACAGCGTTGCCTTGGAGAGCGTGTATCGCACCAAGAGCGGCGATGAGTTTCCAGTCGAGGTGCATTTCGACCATGTCCGGGTGGGGCCGTATCGCTTCCTCGCGGGGTTCGCCACCGACATTACGGAGCGCAAGGCCGAGCAGGCGAAATTGCTGTCGCTCACCCGCGCACTCGATTCCATTGCCCTCACACGCCGGAAACTGCTCGCGGCCACCACCCCCCAGAATGTCTTCGATGCGGCCTGCGAGGCCGTTCTGGAGAGCGGCCAGTTCAGCATGGCGTGGTTTGGCTTGGCCGAAAATACCCCTGAACGGACCATACGCATCGTCGCCACTGCGGGCGACGACCACGGCTACGCCCGCAATCTCCATGTTTCGTGGGGCGACGACCAGTACGGTCTGGGGCCCGCCGGTACGGCCATCCGGGAGCGTCGCCCGGTCGCTGCCGATTTCGCCACCTATTCCGGCTACAATCCCTGGCGCGCCGCCGCCACCGCCTGCGGCTACGTGTCCACCGGTACGATTCCAGTGGAACTGGTCCCGGGAGAATGGGCGGCGCTGTGCGTCTACTCCGGTGTCCACAATCGTTTCGGTGCGGATGAGATTGAGGTTCTCGAACGGGTGGCCTCCGACATCGCCCGGACTTGCCAGCGTCTGCGTTCCGAAGCCAAGTTCCAGGAGGCCCAAGCCCGGCTGCTTTCCCTGATGGACGCACTGGACACCAATGTTGCACTGCTCGACACCAAAGGCCGTGTCCTTTTCTCCAACCGTGGATTTGCCCCCGACCGATACATCGAGGGCGGGGAATTCTTCGGCACGGTGGATCCGGCCGTCAAGGCGCGCATCAAAGCTGCCCGACCGCTGGTTCTGAACGGCACGCCTGTGGAGATCGAATTCGAGCAGACCGTGGGCGAAAAGCGGCTCCAGATTGCCTCGCAAGTCCGACCCGTCTGGATCGACGGCCAGGTCCAGCAATTTGTCCTGTCGTCGCGCGATGTCACGGCGGAGAAGGCCGCAACCCGGCAATTGGCGCAGAGTGAGGAAAAATTCCGCAAGGTTTTCGAATCGGAATTGCTCGCGGTGCTCCTTTTTGATGCCGAAACCGGTGAAATTCTGGACGCCAATGCCACAGCCCTGCGGAGTGCCGGTAGCGCAGGGATGGAGGACGTGAACGAGCATCTTCCATTTGGCGATCCACCCTACAGCGCTGAGGATTTCCTTGCCCTTATCCACAAGACGCGGGAGCTGGGTTCCCAGGTCGCGGAGTGGACACTATTTCCGCCGGGTCTCGCCCCGTCGGACTTCAGAATCTACCTCCAAAGCATCGAAGTCGGCGACAAATCCGTCGTCTTGTGTCTTGCCGTGGATATCACACTCCAAAAAAGGGCCGAGCAGCGGCTGCGCGAGGTCAACGCCGGCTTGGAGGGCGAGGTCGCCCGCCGGACCCGCGAGGTTCAGCTGCAAGCGCTTGCCATGGACGCGGCCATCGACGGCGTGTCCATCCTCCATGATGAAAAGTACCTCTACCTAAACGAGGCGTACGCACGCTTCCACGGCTATGAGGTCCGGGAGTTGCTGGGGCTGTCCTGGCGCGCGCTGTACGACTCCGCCGAACAGGAACGGCTCTGGCGCGAGGCATGGCCCGTCGTCATGGAGACCGGACGATGGGTGGGGCCCCTCCGGTGGACGCGCCGGGACGGTGTGGATGCGGCTGGCGAGGGCACCCTTCGCCTGCTTCCCGGCGGCTACGTAATATGCACCTGTCTCGAAATGACGCCGCGCATGGAGGCGCAGGCCCAGTTGATGCGCAGCAGGGACGAGTTGGCGGTGGCGAACCGCGCGCTGGAGCAGGCCATGAAGATGAAGGACGATTTCCTCGCAAACATGAGCCATGAGTTGCGCACCCCGCTCACCGGAATCATGGGAATGTGCGAGGTCCTTCGGTTCGACCTCTCCGACAACATGACCGAGGCCCAGACCGAGTCCCTGGATGTGATGCAATCCAGCAGCACCCACCTGCTGGGCTTGATCAACGACATCCTCGATCTGTCCAAAATTGAGGCAGGACGCATGGTTACCGATTGGAGCGTTCAAGGTGTCGAAACCGTCGTGGGCCAGTCCCTGGACATGGTGAAGGCCTTGGCAGACCAGAAGGATCAACGGATTCTGGTGGCCTTCGAATCCACTGGTCCGAATCCGCGGCTGGAAATGGAAGGGTACGACGTCGAGGTGGATGAACGCCGCATCCGCCAGGCACTGGTGAATATTCTCGCCAATGCGGTCAAGTTCTCCGGGACGGGAACGGAAATTGGATTCTCGGTGTCTCGCAATGCATCCAAAGGCTTGATCACTTTTGAGATTCGGGACCACGGTCCGGGCATTCCTTGGAATCAGCAGAGGCTCCTCTTCAAGCCTTTCGTCCAAGCGGACTCCAGTCTTGCCCGTGCCACTTCGGGAACCGGTCTGGGGCTCAGCATGGCCCGCAGGATTATGGAAATGCACTCCGGGGGGATTCGGCTCGAGACCGAGCCGGGAGTCGGAAGTTGTTTCTCGCTGGTGATGCCTCTGCGTCAAGTGGCGGAGCCGCCGGAGAACGCTTCGGCGGATCACCGGCCGTCCAACAACCGCTGCGTGATTGTAAGTTTCGGTGGCTTGGCCGTTACCAGATACCGTGCCGTGCTTCAGGCACATGGTTATGCGGTTATTCCCGGCGTGGGCGCGTTCGATCGCATCGTCTCTAGCTATCAGGCGTCTGGCTGCCAGTCGGGCACCCAGCCCGCAATGGATATTCTCCTCATTGATTTGGACGGTTCCGAGGATCTGGCCCTTTCCCTGGCATCCAAATTGCATCAGGAAAGCGGAGAGAAGCCCTACGGCGTGCTGGCCGGGGTCAGCTCCCTGCAGGTCCCAGCGAATCGCACGATTCTGGATGCAGTCGGCCTAAAGGAGATCTACTTGGCACCCGTGATTTTCTCAGCGCTTCTTTCCGACACCTGGCACGACCCAAAGGAGGCTGCCCAGTGAACCAGCAGACCACGATTTTGATCGTCGACGACCACGACATGATCGTCAAGACTCTGGAAGCGATGCTTTCAGTCGAGAATTATCGGTTGCAGCGTGCCGAGAATGGCTTCCGGGCTTTGGAGATGGTCCAAGCCGAAACGCCGGACCTGGTGCTGCTCGATCTGATGATGCCTGGCATGACGGGATTCGAGGTTTGCACCCAGCTGCGTGCCCGAAAAGAAACCAGCCAGATGCCCATCATCGTCCTCTCGGCACTGGCGGACCGTCGGGCTCTTGTTTCGGCAATGGAAGCCGGTGCGGACGACTTCATTACCAAGCCGGTTGCGGGGGTCGAACTGCGGGCGCGCATCCGCACCATGCTGCGGATCCGCAAGCAGAACGTGGAACTGCAGCAACTCATGTTGCGGCGGGACTTGGTCACGCACATGATCATCCATGATTTCCGTTCACCGCTCGCCTTGATCGCCGGAGCTGCCGAGAGCATTGGTGCCGATTCAGACCTGTCCACCCGTTCCGCCGCCAATCTTGCGCGGATTCAGGATGGGCTGTCGAGGCTTACCGGCCTTGTCGACCAAATTCTGTTGTTGGGCAAATCGGAGAGCGGGCGATTGCAGGCCAATCGGGTAGCTTGCGACGTATCCGAGTTGGTCCAGTCGACCGTTCTCGGGGCGGGAGTTACGGCGGCGCGGCGGTCGATTTCCATCCTATCCACATTTCCGGACGGTGTTGTCGCCGAAATCGACTCGGATCTGGTGCGGCGCAGTCTGGAAAACTTGCTTTCCAATGCCCTCAAATACACCCCTTCCGGTGAATGCGTGGAGGTTGGCGGAGGGCTTTTGGCTGGCCCGGGTTCTCCTCTCGTGTTCCGCGTTGTCGACGGCGGGCCGGGGGTCCCCGAGGCGCTTCGTGAGTCGATCTTCGCGCCCTATTTTTCCTCCGAGGCGAACACGCCCCATCAAATCGGTGTGGGGTTGGGCCTTCCGTTCTGCCGCATGGTGGCGGAGTTGCACGGCGGCAGCATCCGTGTCGAGCCGAATGCTCTGCAGGGGTCCGTGTTTACAATGACGATCCCCCCTGTGCCGCTGCCTGTGTCCGAACTCCGGAGGGAATCCGAGCCGTTCAAGCCACCAGTCTGGGCGGTAGCACTTCGGCGGATGCAGACGTTTGGTCCCGCTGCCATGGATATAGGGATCGATGCGGCGCTGGACGAAGAGCCGGCTGGGGCTGGCTTGGCTCGATGAACAGAGCGTAGGGTTTGTGCTGCCTTTTGGCCCGCGATGCCATTGTTCGCGCCAGGGCGCTCTCTCCCAGTTCCGCGAGAATGCACATCCGGAACAGCTGTGCCGACATGCTTGCGTCGGCTCCAATGTCGGCACGTCGGATCATTTTGGTTGCGGCCTCCGTCCGTCCCTGCAGCACGTTGAGCCACGCGTCTAGCCAGTCCGTTTGTGTCCATGATTCGCCTACGGTCCGGGCACCCTTGTAATCTCCCTGCAAGGCCAGTGCGAAGGGACGAAAGCCCTTGACCGGTGCACAATCCGGGGATATGGCGGCGGCGTGGTCCAGAGCGCTCAAGCTATCCGGGTACCTGCCTTCGCAGAATGCGATCCACGCCAAACCGCATTGGACCAAAGCATTTTCCGGATCCTTGCGCCCAAGTTCCTCCAGCTCTCGCCGTCCGGCGTTGGGATCGGTGTCCTTGGATTGGCGGAAGTTCAGGAGCCCTCGCAGCGTGACAGCGAAGGCGGTGGTCGCACCCGACGGCGCGGCCAGGGCGGTTGCCTGGTCCAGACACTCGCCAGCCGCGTCGAAGTCCCAGTCGAACGCGAACTTGATCAATCCCATTGCCGTCCACGCCTCGCTCGATTTGCGCGATACGGCCAAAGCCCGCATGGCCAATCCCTTGGCATTTGCTTGGACTCCCAAGTCCGAATCGAGGTTTAACAACTGGCTGAATGCCAGGCAGATCGAAAGGCCAGCCAAGGAGGCGGCGCACGAGGGGTTTTCCTCAGCGATTGCTTCGAGCAATTCACGCGTCGGTTCCACGGCCTCCAGTCGTGCGGTCGAAAGAAGGGTGCGAAGGCTGTGGAATGCCATCATCCTCCGTCGGTCCGTGTGGTCCGTCGGCATCGTTTCAAGACGAAAGGTCGGAATGTAGGAACCGGGCGAATATTCGATCCGCACTGCACTCGGACTGGCCTCGTAGTAAAGGGCTAACTTGGTGCGCAAAATCCTTGCCTGGCTGCGGACCACGGATGAGTTGCGCGGGTCGAAATCCTGATCCCGGCGCAGCACGCTGAGCGCAATCGCGTATTCCTTCAACAGTTCACCCCGACCTGCCAGCGTCTCGGCAACCGTAAACTGGAGAAACCTCTGGAGTGTCTTTGACCGGGCGAACTCGGGGTGTTTGCAGATTCTCTGAATCTCCGCGTTCAACTGATCCGGTGTTGGCTGACCTGGTAGCTCCGCTACTCCCTTGGCTGTTCCAATGTTCTCCGCGCTGGGCATCATTGACCACTATGATACCGTGGCGGCTACCCCGGAGATCCATGAGTTCCGGGAAAACACCCGGCAATTGGCGGGATACACTGTTTTTGACGGTCAAAAAAGTGTCGCCGGTTGGAGCCGGGGGTATCCTGAAGTAGATGCCGTCTCCCCGTCCTGTATGACTGGCCAAACGATCCTCGTCGTCGATGACCATGCCGCCGTACGCGAAAACCTTGTCGAAATACTCCAAGCCGAGGGTTTCGCCACCGCAACCGCCGAGAATGGACTGGAGGCCCTGGAGTACCTTCGGGATTCCGTGCCGGACCTGATTCTTTGTGACGCGGTCATGCCTGGCATGGGCGGCTTCGAGTTTCTGGACGCACTCCGGGCCGATCCACGCATCGCCACCATTCCCCTTGTGTTTCTTACAGGAAAGTCCGAGCGTGAGGACTTCCGCCAGGGAATGGACCTTGGTGCGGACGACTATCTGACCAAGCCCTGGACTATCGACGGGGTGCTGAGTGTTATCCGCACACGGCTCAAACGCCGGGATGAACTAACTTCGAGACAAAGTTCCCGCCTCCGCCAAATCGGGGAGGAGGTTCTCCGAAGTATCCCGCTGGATATGTTGGCTCCACTGCGCGGAATCGTTGGTTGTTCGGACGTCCTTGCGGAGCATTGCACCCAACTGGGGCAAGCGCACGTCCAGGAGCTTTCAGCCGATATTCGAAACTCATCCCGACGCCTTTTCCGCAGTGTGGAAAATTTTGAATTCCTGATGCGTCTTGCGACGGACAAAATGAATGCCGACGGTCGTGACGAGCCCGCCGACGTTGCGGATGTGGTGCGCAGCGCAGCTACGGAAACCGCGCGCATTGCTCGGCGGGAGAGTGACTTGACGGTGCGTGTTGAAGGCGGTCGGGCGCTTCTGCCGCGTCGGGCCACCACCAAGATCGTATCGGAAATAGTGGACAATGCCTTCGAGTTCTCCGCCCCCGGTACCGGTGTTCTTGTCGAAGTCTCTGTTGCGTCTCCCTGTGTCCTTGTTCGCGTGTCGGACCACGGTCCCGGAATCCCTACCGCCGTCCTGCAATCCATGCTGCCCGTCGGCGGGGCACCGGGAACCGGCCCGGTCAAGTTCCGGCAAGGCAGTGGGCTTACCGTGTGCCGGGCCATTCTGGACCATTTGGGCGCTACATGGAGATTCGAGACAGCACCGTCCTCCGGTACGGTCATCACACTCGAATTCCTGGAATCGACGTTATGACACGGGTGCTAATCGTGGACGACGACGACAGTCTTGCGGAAATTTGGTTGGACTGCCTCCGCGAGGAAGGCTTTGACCCATACTACGTGTGTCCGGATTCCGATACGTTGACGAATCTTGCCTCGGGACGCTATTCAATGGACATCCTGATTACGGATTTTTCGATGCCCGGCCTAACCGGTCTCGAGGTATGCGCGGCGGCCAAGCAATTGGATTGCCCGCCGCGCGTGATCCTCGTAACCGGGTTTGAGCCTCATTCGCTGCCCGAAACAGGTTGTGCCGATTTGGTTCTGGGCAAACCGCTGTCGCTGAGGCTGCTCCTGGATGCCGTGCGTCGCCTCGCCGCGTACGTATACTGAAGTCATGGCCTCTGACGACGGCACCGTTCAGCCCTCCCCATTGAATGGAATTGTCCATGAATGCCGGTCCGAACTTACAGTGATTTTGTCTGCAGTTGAGTCCATTGAACGCTACGGCCGAGATTGGGACGACGCCAAGTTACGTCGGTACCTGCACAAGATTGAAACTTCCGCTTGGAAGTTAAAGGCCCTCTTAGCCGCCGAGCCAGTGCTCCCGGGCTCCATCGATACCCATTAGTTTTCAACCGTCAAAAAGTAGCTTATCCCCGGAAATGGTGACACTATTGGGCAATGGCCCAGTTAGATAGCGTCCCCGCAATTCTCATCGCGCCTTGCCAATGTGGGGCATTGTCCTTGCGCCGCCTCTCAAGGGTCTCCAGTTGGCAATTGTTTCTCTCGCTGTTCGGGTTCTATCCCTACAAGTGCCATGCTTGCCGTCGCAACCACATTTGTTCGCGTTGGGCGATGAGGGGGCTCTAGTGCGGAGTCCTGAATCTCTTCCCTGTGGTGTCCAATGGTGACCTTGGCCTATGTGGCGGGGTTGCCGGTCCGGGACATCTCGGTGCCAACTCTTCCGGGACTGGAAGAACTATTTCCCAAGGTGGATTTCGCGGAGGTTGGTGCGGCCATTTCAGAATCGACTGCCCAATTTATCGAGTCACTCGCCTGCGAGTTTGGCTTTTACAGCGGTAGCGAATTAGTCGCCGGTCGGGCAGCGCACCGGGTGGCGGCCGCGGAGGGCAAGATCCCTGTGGAGATTGGCCTCATCTGCTGGTAAACCGCTTACTCCGGGGAATGCATTGGATGGATTGGTCGCGTATGGCGCTTGGAGGGAAAGATTGTGAGTAGTATCTGCCTTTGGTGTATTGCCGTTATACCGCCGTGCAGCTTTGTTGTCGGCCTAATAGCTGGCCAACCTGGCCGAGGACTGATAGGATCGGCAGTGTCATGGTTTTGCGCATTTTGCATCCATCGCACATACTGCTGCCCGCAACGCGACGGCACTGAGTAATACGTCCGGCCTTCGGTGTACTGCCTGTAGAGTTTTGCCCGGTCAGGGAGGAGACAGCTGGAACCGATAGCCGTGTGCCGCGAACGGGTTCCTACTGTCTCCAAAACTCCTCCTACGCAGCCAGCGCGGTCGCGATGGTCTCGATTTCCCCACCCGACAGCCGGAACTCCGCCGCGCCGATCACCCCGTCCACCTGCTGCGGCGAACGCATGCCGACAATCGCTCCCGTAACTTCAGGCCGCCGCAGGGCCCACGCGATCGCCACTTCGCCCGGCGTGCGCCCATGCGCATTCCCGATTTCCCGTAGTACTTCCACCAAATTCAGATTCCGCGTCAGCAGCGGCTCCTGGAAATTTGGTGTCCGTTTCCGGAAATCGTCATCCGGCATCGACGCGATCCGTTCCCGCGTCATCGCGCCCGTCAACATGCCGGACTTCATCGGCGAATACACAATCGTCCCGATGTTGTTCGCACTGCAAAACGGCAGGATGTCGGTCTCGATATCCGCTTGGATCATCGAATACGGAGGCTGCAACGATGTGATCGGCGCAATCGCCTGGGCCCGCGCCAGCTGTTGGGCGTTGAAATTGGAAACCCCGATCCAGCGCACCTTCCCCTGCTTCCGCAACTCGGCCAAGGTCGCCCAGCCCTCCTCCACATCCTCGTCCGGTTCCGGCCAGTGGATCTGGTAGAGGTCGATTGTATCCACCTGCAGTCGGCGCAGGCTGGCCTCGCACTCGGCAAGAATTGAATCGCGCTTCAGCACCTTGCGGATCTGGCGGTCCTCACCCCAGGTACGCTCGCACTTGGTGAAGACGTACGGCTTGCTCGAACGCCCCTTCAGGGCCTTGGCGACAACCTCCTCGGAGTGGCCCAGTCCGTATACGGCGGCCGTGTCGATCCAGTTGATTCCCTTGTCGAGCGCAGCATGTATGGCACCAATGGACTCGTCGTCGTCCTGCGGTCCCCAGGCGAACGCCCAGCCCCCGCCGCCCATCGCCCAAGCCCCGATTCCGAGGGGCGTAATCATCAAATCGCTGTTTCCCAATTGGCGCGTCTGCATCAGCTACTACGGTATCGCACCCCCGTTTCCGTTGTACCGCCCCCGGTTTGGGAAAATTGGAGCAATGGCCACCCAGGCGGTAAGCGTACAGATTTTCGGCATTAGCAGCTCCCAGGCGTCCCGCGCGGCCGAGCGCTTCTTCAAGGAGCGCCGCATCCAGCTCCATTACGTGGACCTGAAGAAGAAGCCAATGTCCCCCGGCGAGATCGGTCGTTTTGTTTCAAAATTCGGACTGCCCGCACTCCTCGATACCGAAAGCACGGCCTACATCGATGCCGGTCTGAAGTATATGAAGGTGACCGACGCTGAAATGCTGGCCAAGATCGAGAAGAATCCGAACTTGCTGCGTCTGCCGATGGTCCGGTGCGGGAACAAGCTCGCGGTGGGCAAGGACGAACCGGCTTGGAAGGCGATGCTGACATAACAGGAGCGTAAAACTCTGTCATTTGGATGCCTCTGGCGTTTGGGCCAGGAGCCACCATTGGTATGATTGCACTTGCCAGCGTCCCACAAGCTCCCCCCTCCTCCAGCACGATTGCTGCCCCTTTTGTTGGTCCTGTTCGCCGCCAGCGGTGCTGCCGGTCTCATTTATGAGATTGTTTGGCTCCAGATGCTCCAGTTGGTGATCGGCTCCAGCGCCATCTCGCTCGCGGTGCTGCTCGGGACCTATATGGGCGGCATGTGCCTCGGCAGCCTCTATTTCTCCCGTGTCCGCGCTTCCCGCACAGGGGCGCTGCGCATCTACGCGATCCTCGAAGGCGGGACGGCCTTCTTCGCCATCGTCGTACTCTTCGCGCTTCCGCTGGTCGAACATCTGTACGTTTCCGCCGCAATAGCCGGACTGCCCAACATGCTGCTCCGGGGCCTCGCGTGCGTTATCTGCCTGCTTCCTCCGACCCTTTTGATGGGTGCGACGCTCCCTGCAATCTCCCGATGGGTTGCCGAAACGCCCCAAGCCCCGGCTTGGTGGGGATATCTCTATGGATCGAACATCATCGGCGGCGTTGCCGGGTGTTTCGCGGCGGGCTTCTACCTGCTGCGGGTCTTCGACATGGCGGTCGCCAGTTACGTCGCGGCCGGCCTGAACATTGTTGTGGCGCTTGCGGCACTTGCGCTTGAGAAAATGGCGGCGTCGGAGTCCGAGGGTGCCGTCGATTCGGCCCCGGAACAGCCAACCGCCGATGTCCCCGCTTTTTCCCCAATAGGTTTCGCTCCCGTGGCTTTCGCGATTGCGGTGTCCGGGTTCTGCGCACTCGGCTCCGAAGTGGTCTGGACCCGCATTCTGGCCTTGATGTTGGGCCCCACCGTCTACACGTTTTCCATCATCCTGGGCGTTTTCCTCGCGGGCTTGGGGTTGGGCAGCGCGGCAGCTTCCAAACTTGTCGAATCGCGCCGCGATCCCCGCCTATGGTTGGCGCTGAGCCAAATCCTGCTCTGCGTGACCGTTGCCTGGGCCGCCTATATGCTGTCCGACATCCTGCCGTACTGGCAGGGGAACCTGTACTCAACGGCTGGTCCGTGGAAAGATTTCCAGGGGGACGTCCTGCGCGCGGCTCTTGCCATCCTCCCCTCGGCATTTCTCTGGGGTGCCAGCTTCCCCCTCGCATTGGCTGCTGCAGCGCTGGGTTTGCAGGGAGATGATCCGGCCCGGCTTGTGGGCAAGATCTACGGTGCAAACACCATCGGGGCGATCCTCGGCTCCATCGTCTTCAGCTTGGTCCTGGTCCCGATGTCTGGCAGCCACTCCGCGCAGCAGGTTCTGATCCTCCTCTCCGCTGCCGCTGGAACCCTGCTCTTGGCCAAACTTCCGGAGCACGGCATGGCCAAGGCATCTGGCGCCTTCGTTGCGGCCGTTGTGGTTGCCTTGGTGATTCCCGCCGTGCCGTGGAAGCTCATCGGTTTCGGCCGCCGGCTGCCGTCCACCACAGGCAACTGGGAGTTGCTGCACCTTTCCGAAGGGATGAATTCCTCCGCCGCATGGTCCAAGTGGGAGGGCGGCACTGTCTATTTCCACGTCAGTGGCAAGGTGGAGGCCTCCACGGAGCCGCAGGACATGAGTCTGCAGCGCATGCTCGGCCACCTCCCGGCGCTTCTCCACAAGGACCCGAAGTCGGTCCTGATCGTCGGTTTCGGTGCAGGTGTAACAGCGGGCTCGTTCGTGGTGCATCCGGAAGTGCAGAAGATCAGTATCTGCGAGCTGGAACCCGAAATTCCGCCACATTCGGACCAGTATTTCGGACCCGAAAACCACCACGTTCTCCATGACAAGCGGACGCATATCACCTACGACGACGCTCGCCATTTCGTGCTCACCAGTCCCGACAAGTACGACATCATCACGTCCGACCCGATCCACCCGTGGGTGAAGGGCATGGCATCGCTTTACACAACCGAGTACTTCGACCTGTGCAAGCGCCACCTGAACCCCGGCGGCTTCGTCACCCAGTGGGTGCCACTCTACGAGAGCAACCTGGAGGCCGTGCGCAGCGAAATCGCCACGTTCTTCGAGGCGTTCCCGAACGGCTCCATCTGGGGCAACGTGAATACCGACGGTGAAGGCTATGATCTGGTGCTGATGGGACAGCTGGAACCGCTGAAGATTGACATCAACGGCATGCAGCAGCGCCTGGATAGGCCGGACTACGCCCAGGTGCGGCAGTCGTTGAAGAGTGCCGGATACTCCTCGGCGTTGGAGCTGCTTTCGACCTACGCGGCCCGCGGGATCGACTTGAAGGAGTGGATGAAAACCGCCGAGATCAACCGGGACCGCAATCTGCGACTGCAGTACCTTGCGGGTTTGGCTCTGAACGTCAATGCCGCCGGCATGATCTACGACCAAATGCTCTCGCCAGCCAAGTTTCCTGATGACGCCATCGTTGGGAATCCGGAGACCGTGGCAGCCTTGAAGGCGATGTTCCACCGCCGCCGGTATTAGCCGCTCAATACAGTGGTCCGCCGAGTGCCTGTTTCAGCGCTTCGGCCTCAAACTTCTTGCCTTGGTAGATTACTTTCCCCGATCCGGGGTACCAGTTCAACCGCGCTCCGCCTTCCGAAATGAAAGTGTGCCCGTGGGGTATTTCGATCCAGTCGCCGTAGAAGCCGGATAGCAACACGCGGTCGCGAAGTTGTTCCAATGTGCCGGTGAAGCGGTCCATATGGACTATGGTAATCGGGGTGCTGCGCGCTCGGAACCGTGCCACGTGTTGACGAGTTGTGTTGACGTTTGTTAGGCTCATGGGTATGCGCCCAGACTGCGCGGGTCTATCAAACCATGGCTAGTCAGATTCCACTGAGGTATGTTTGGGACAACGCAAAGAATACCAGGAACCAAGAGAAACACGGAATCTCATTTGAAGACGCGGTGGAAATCTTCGACGGGCCGACGATCGAGGGTCAGGACAATCGCTTCGACTATGGCGAGAATCGAATGTTCGCTATTGGCACCATGCGCGGACTGGAGGTCACGGTTGTCTATACGGACAGAGGATATGACGAGAGAAGAATCATTTCAGCGAGGCGGTCAAGCCGATCCGAGCGGCGTGCCTGGCACCAAAAATATGGAAGCGACTGGACTTTATCATAGCGGGAAGTCACCGACCGGTACCGACTGGGACCGGCTAAGGGCGATGACGGATGAAGAAATTGAGGCGGGTGCCCAGTCCGATCCCGACGCACTGCCCACCGACGACGAATTCTGGAAGGATGCGAAAATCGTCCTTCCCCGCCGCAAGCAGGTAGTCACGATGCGGCTCGACGCCGATCTGCTGGAATGGCTCCGGCGCGACCGGGGCTACCAGACCCGCGTGAACGCGATCCTGCGTTCATACATGAATTCACAGAAGCCGTGAAACGGATGTATGCCCTTCACGTTCAGGGGCGCCCAGCATCTGCGCCCCTGAATTTCCGAACGATTCTAGACTTCGTAGCCCTTCCTGTACGCCGGACGGCTCACCATCTTTGTCGCCTCGGCGTCACCGGCGAACTTCGGACCGGCTTCCACTTTCAGTGAACGCCCGACCCGGTAGCTGATGTTCGCCAAATGGCACATGGAGGCACTCAGGTAAGCGTTCGTGATCGGATCGTGCAAATCCGACATCTTGCGCGAACGGCAGGCCGCCAGGAAGTTCTCCATATGCAGCCGCGTGCCGTCCTGGCCACGTTCGGGCGTCTCCTGGGATGCGATCTCGCTGCTTTCGCCTTTGTAAATCTGGTACCCGGCGTCGGACATCGACATCCAGCCATCCGTTCCATAGAACAGGTTGCCGACCGTGATGTTGAGTGATGCGGGCGGAATCGGCGCATCCACCGGCGGCGTGGCTCCTCGCCCTGCGGCCGGACGGCGCGGGCCTACCGAGCCTTCGCCGCCCGTCAAATTCCCGCGAACTTCGAACACCAACTGGCGTCCACCGAAATCGAAGGCCGACGTCAGCGTGTTTGGCGTCTCCTGGTCGTCCTCAACGCCGAACTTGCCGCCGAACGCGACGGCGGTCTTCGGCCACTCCGGATCCCCCATACCCCAGCGCGCGATACCCATTTCGTGCACGCCCTGGTTGCCGATATCGCCGTTGCCGGTGTCCCAGAACCAGTGCCAGTTGTACTTGAAGCGGAGCTTGTTGAACGGGCGCATCGGAGCCGGTCCCAGGAAAAGATCCCAGTTCACGCCTGCCGGTGTCGGCTCGTCTGCTGCGTGGCCGATGGAAACACGGCGCTTGAAGCAGAGGCCCTTGGCCATGTAGACTTTGCCGATGGCACCGTCGCGCAATGCCTGCATGCCCTTGATCTTGAAGGGGGTGCTGCGGTGCTGGGAGCCGATCTGGACAATTTTCTTGGTGTCCGCGGCCACCTTGACCATCATTTGACCTTCGTGGATGTTGTAGCAGGCGGGCTTTTCGCAGTACACGTCCTTGCCAGCCTTGCAGGCCCAGATGGTTGCGAGGGCATGCCAGTGGTTGGGGGTGGCGATGGAAACGGCATCGATGGAGGGGTCGGCGAATACCTTCCGCATGTCCTCGAACTCGGTCGCCTTTTCGTGTCCATTTTTCACCAGCCGGGCGTTGGCGACTTCGCGAGCGGCCTGGTTGACATCACAAATGCCGGCCACGCGGGCACCGGGGATTCGGGAATATGTGTCGAGGTGGTTGGTGCCACGGCCGCCTACGCCAACAATGGCGACGTTGACCTTGTCGTTGGCACCCCAGACGCGGGACGCAGCGGCCGCTGTGGCGGCTCCTAGGAAGAAGCGGCGGGTGGAACTGCCGGTGATTGGATTGTCGGGCATGGGCGGGGTTCTCTTTCGGGCCGATTATATCAGTGTTGCGGTGCGTTGGTCCGCGACAACACTGCGCTACACTTGTGAAAGAGTTGGGAGCTGACGGATCCGCCGCAAAGGGGTGTCCGCGGCCACGTCCACCGTTCGGAGGGAAAGCCACAGTTGGCGGGGAAGACCAGTCGTAGCACACGGCTAGCCAGGGGTGCATTTGCTTGCCTCCTCGGGGCGGTGCGTCTGGCTGCGCAGACAGTTCCCGTTTCCGCCGACACTTACGTCAACAGCGCGGTTCCATCGGTATCAAATGGCTCTGCAACAACGCTACAAGTGGCCACTGGTACCCGCCGGGCACTCATCAGGTTTGATCTGTCCGCGCTGCCTCCGGGTGTCGCAGCTTCCTCGTTGGCCCGCGTGAATTTGGTTCTTTGGGTGGGACGGTTGGGCACGGCTGGTACATTGCAGGTCTCGGAAGCCGCCGGTGCGTGGGACGAATCATCGACGACGTGGGATTCACAACCGGCTATCGGCAGCTTGGTGGGAACAGCCCCGGTTACGACAGCATCGCAGTATGTGACGGTGGATGTAACCAATTCCTTTAAAAAATGGTTGACGACTCCGGGCGCGAATTTCGGCTTTGTCTTGGAAGGTGCCGGGACAGCGACCGCGTTCTTTGTGGATAGCAAGGAAAGCGTGACGACCAGCCGTCCGGCGTCATTGGAGTTGGTTCTGGGCGGATTGGTGGGCTCGACTGGTGTGACCGGGTCACAGGGAAACACTGGTGTTACTGGAGCCACGGGGTCGCAGGGGAGCACGGGCGTAACCGGCAACACCGGTTCACAGGGGAACACCGGCGCGACCGGCACCACGGGGTCGCAGGGGAACACCGGCGCGACCGGAACCACGGGATCGCAGGGGAACACCGGCGCGACCGGCAACACCGGATCGCAAGGCAACACGGGTCTGACTGGAACCACGGGATCGCAGGGGAACACCGGCGCGACC
>CAIYDY010000340.1 GCA_903925015.1 uncultured Acidobacteriia bacterium | reverse complement strand
TTGGAATCCTTGATTTCCTTTGTGGTAGCAAGATGGCTTGAGAGTCTGGCCGCCTCCAAGTGCCGATATTCGGTTGCGAGCCGGGGGGCGACTACCTTGTGGCCCCTGCTCCCGCCCGAATAGGCCACCATTCGAAATGGTGGCTCTGTGCCGATTGTCCCCGAAAGGATTTCGGTTGCCGCATCGTAAACGAGTAGTGCCGGGAGTTTGGTGCCTTGGGAGTCTTTTGGCTGCATTTCTTTTCTGGAATCCTATATCGCAGCAATTATAGTACACGGCCGACGCCGTGGCAAGCGCCCCGCGATCTTGTGGAGCTGGCCCGGTCTTTGGCGCCTCCGTCCAAAAACCTCAGGGCAGAGTCGCGTCGCGATAGAATCGAGGTCGAACATGTTGAACATGCGCGCCCTCTTTCTATTTGCGGTAATGGCCATTACCGCTGCAGCACAGAGCTTTCCAATCCACTGGGAGGACCTCACCGCCGAGGATTTCACCAAGGCCTTGGCCGTCTCCCGCAACACCTGTGCCATTCCCTTCGGAATCATTGAAAAGCACGGCCCCTCCGGCCCGCTCGGCACCGACCTGCTGAACGTCCGTTACACCTCGGAGCTGGCAGCCAAGCAGGAGTACACAATCCTCTTCCCGGCCTACTACTTTGGCCAGATCTTCGAGGCTCGCCACCAGCCCGGCACCATCGCGTACTCCACCAAATTGCAGCTCGATATCCTGCAGGAGACCGTTTCCGAAATGTCCCGGAACGGCTGCAAGAAGGTCATCATCATCAACGGGCACGGCGGCAACACCGCACTGCTGAACTACTTCGCCCAAATCCAACTGGACTCCCCTAAGGACTACATCATCTACGTTGTCTCCGGGGTCAGCAGCGCAAGCGGGCAGAATCCGGCCGCGGCACCGTCAAAGCCAGGCGTCGACGGCCATGCCGGCGAAGGGGAAGTTTCCAACATCATGGCCCATCGGCCCGAACTGGCGCACCCCGAGCGCGCGGGCGATGAATCCGGCAAGAATCTCCGTCGGCTCGACCTCCCGACCGGTGTCACCACTGGCATCTCCTGGTATTCGATGTACCCCAACCACTACGCCGGCGACGCGGCGGGATCCACCGCAGCCCGCGGCAAGGCAGCCACGGAAGCTGGCGGGGCCGGAATCGCGGCCGCACTCCGCGCGATCAAGGCCGATACCGTCGGCCCACGCCTCCAAGCGGAGTTCTTTGAAGCGGCCAAGCACCCGAACGACACCAAGCAGTAGATCGGAGACCTCAATGGACTATCGAAGACTCGGCAACACCGGCCTCAAAGTTTCCAGTCTGTGCCTTGGCACCATGACGTACGGTTCCAAGAGCTGGAGACCATGGGTCCTGGAATACGCGGAATCGCTGCCATTCCTGCGGCGCGCCCTCGACTTGGGAATAACTTTCTGGGACACCGCCGATGTGTACTCCCTCGGTGTGAGCGAGGAAATCCTAGGTCGGGCGATCAATGAGTTGGGGGTAGGCCGCGACAAATTGGTCATCGCCACGAAGGTGTTCAATCCGATGAGCGGCGACCCAAATGACCGGGGCCTCTCACGGAAACACATCTTCCATTCAATCGACGCAAGTCTGCGGCGGCTGGGGACGGACTTTGTCGACCTCTACCAGATCCACCGCTTCGACTACGACACGCCCATTGAGGAAACCCTCGGCGCACTGGACGATTTGGTGCGGATGGGCAAGGTCCGGTACATCGGTGCGTCCGCCATGTACGCATGGCAGTTCATGAAGATGCTGGCAGTCTCGGAAAAGCTCGGTCTGGCCAAGTTCGTCAGCATGCAGAATTACTACAACCTGCTGTACCGGGAGGAAGAGCGCGAAATGTTGCCCCTCTGCCGATCCGAGGGCGTTGGGGTGATTCCCTTCAGCCCTTTGGCCCGCGGCTTTCTAGTGGGGAACCGCCGTACAGGGGATTGGGGTGAGACCGGACGCGCAAAAACGGACGACTTGGCCCAGGGACACTTTTACAGGCCCCAGGACTTCGCCCTTGTAGACCGGATTGCCGAAGTGGCCCGGAGCAGGGGCGTGAACAACGCCCAAATCGCACTAGCGTGGGTACTGCAACAGCCCGGCATTACCTCGCCCATCATCGGTGCCAGCAAACTCCAACATTTGGAGGACGCTGTTGCGGCACAATCGATCCGACTTGATGAGTCCGAACTCACCCTGTTGGGAGAGCTGTACGAGCCCCGCCCCATCATGGCCCACTCGTAGGACTTTCGCTAGCCCGCTTTCATATACCAGAACCGGGTGATGAAGAGGGCCGTCAGCACCAGCACCATCCAGTTCAATTCACGGAACTTGCCGCGACCGATCTTGATCAGGGTCCAAGCGCAGAAGCCAAAAGCCAATCCATTGGCGATGCTGAACGTCAACGGAATCGACAACATGGTCAAGAACGCCGGGATCGCCACTTCCGGCTCCGACCATGCAATTTCCGTCGCCGCCGTCATCATCATGCTCCCCACAATAATGAGCGCCGGAGCAGTTGCCGCACCCGGGATGGCTCCCACCATTGGAGCAGCGAACATGGTCACAAGGAACAGCAGGCCTGTAACGATAGCAGTCACTCCGGTGCGTCCGCCGGCGGCGACCCCCGCCGAACTTTCGATATAGCTGACAACGGTGGACGTGCCCGCCAAAGATCCAGCCACCGTCGCCACCGCATCGCAGTAAAGAATACGATTCAGCCGGGGCACATCACCCGCGCCAACGAACAGCCCGGCTTTGCGGCCCACCGCGAGCAGGGTTCCAACGTTGTCAAACAGGTCGACGAACAAAAACACGAACACGATGTCCACAAGGCCGAGCTTCAAGGCGCCGGGAATATCCAAGTGAAATGAGGTGGCCGCGATGCCGGACAGTCCGGTTGTGCCCCCTGACAAATGCGCATTGCCGGTGGCAAAAGCAACAATTGAGGTTGCCACAACGCCACCGAGGATGGCGGCGTTGAAGCCGGCACCCAACAGGATGGACGTCACCAGGAGACCGAATATGGCCAACAGAGTATCCGGCCGATGGAGGTCCCCCAAGCCGACCAGTGTGGCCGAATTCGCCACCACCAGCCCGGCATTCTTGAACCCTATCAGTGCTATGAATAGACCCACTCCGGCCGCCACCGCCGCATAGAGCGACTGTGGAATAGCCCGGACAATCATCTGTCGGACCCCCATTGCGGTCAAGAGCAGAAAAGCAACTCCCGACAGGAAAACGGCACCGAGGGCGGTCTGCCAAGGCACGCCCATCCCCTTCACCACGCCATAGGCGAAGTAGGCGTTGAGGCCCATTCCCGGTGCCAACGCGATCGGGTAACGGGCGAACACACCCATCAGAATGCTCCCCAATGCCGCAGTCAAACAGGTAGCCGCCGTCACGGCAGCAATTGGCATGCCAGCGTCGTGCAGGATGGATGGGTTGACGAAGACGATGTACGCCATTGTCAAGAAGGTCGTGACACCGGCTACAACCTCGGTACGCCATGAGGTGCCGAGCCGCGAGAATTCAAAGTAGGTTTCCAGCCGGGCGATGAGCGACATCCCTAAAGGATAGCCGAGCCCCGCCTACACGACCCTACCGACCGGCTCGGCCAGCAGCCAATCTTTTTTCCATCGCCGCCATCAATCGACTGTGCACGTCACTAGGAATGGAGCACTCTTTCATGCCCTTGTAGACCGAGATCGTCTTTTTCGTCGTATCGCAGATGACCCAGCAGTTCGGGCACTCGGCCACGTGCTTTTCGAGCTTCTCCCGGACCTCCCGGTCCGTACTCTCGTCCAAAAACTCGGACAGCTCGGAGAGGAATTCCTTACATGTAAGCAAAGGCGTCGTCTCCTTTGCGCTTGAAGAAGCGGGTCAACTTTTCGCGCAGCTGCAGGCGGGCACGGAGCAGCCGACTTTTGACGGCCGGAACCGAGAGATCAAGAGCCTCGGCAGTCTCCTCTGTGGAAAGACCTTCGACATCCCGGAGAGTAAAAACGGTCCGATAAATGGGTTCCAAGCCTTCAATCGCGCCGGTAAGGATGCCACCCAACTCGTCTTGGTTGTACTGCTGCTCGGGGTCAGGATCCCAAGCGGCAATCTCACGGACCATAGTGTCCTCGCCGGTGTCGATTTGCTCGTCCAGCGAGACGGAACGGTCCGACTTGCGCTTACGGAGCTTCATCAACGCTTGGTTGACCGCGATCCGTACGATCCACGTGTAGAACCGAGAATTGCCTTGGAATTGGTCCAAGTGCTCATAGGCCTTCAGAAAGGCCTCCTGAAGCACGTCTTCGGCGTCTTCCCGATTTTGGGTGATGTTCATCGCAAGCCGGAAAATCTTGCCCTCGTAGCGTTCAATTAGAGAGGAGAACGCCCGTCCGTCACCTACACGCGCCCGATCCACCAATTCCAACTCCGCCTTGGCCTCTTCTGTGAGTTCAAAGGCAGGAAAAGGCGCATTGGCGAGTTCGGCGTTCAGCGAGCCTGGTTCTATCATCGCGCTTTCAGTAGCCATGGTGGGCAATGTTTCATTTTCCCACGCGACCGCCGGTGCCGCTGAAGAATATTCGGTGGAAGAGGTCTTTCGTGCCATCAGATTCGGACCCGGGCTGAAGAAGAACCCGCCGAATCCTCCGAGTCCGAAGACCGAGCCACCGCCTTGGAAGGAGCCGCAGATCGCGGCTTGAAACAACATACGTGGTCTTGGATGACCGACGGTAACAAAGGTTTCGCGTATTTCAAGCCACCGACGACGTTCAACCTAGGGTTGTGATTCAAATAGCTGGTTCTGCAGGCCCCGGTACGCTGAATGCACGCCGGACCTGCGGATCTTCCCGTTGGGCTCGTACTGCACGTAGCTCAGGACAACCCCGCCGCTGAAACCTTCCTTGGTGTCGAACACCGAGTTCTTGATGACGCGCGAACTGCCTCCCAGCTTCTGGATCTTGATTTGGACAATGGTGGCGCCGGTCTTGGCTTGGAAGCGCTCGTCAAAGGCTAGATCGCGCATCGATTCCGCGCGCAGCATGCGGTTCAGAGGCGACGGGGCAGAGCCTCCCTGCAGCAGCGCTTGCCGGAAGGTGGAATAGCCATCCGTAGTAGCCGTCGTGACTGCGATCAGGGACTTCAGATCCGCCACGTAGCGGTCCCAGACGTACTTCTGATCCCGAACCGTGAAATTCGATTGCGGGACTGAGCTGGACATGGCGAGCAATGCCCCTTCGGCAGCATCCAAATCGTGCCAGACCGACGCCATGGCATTCTTCAATTGCTCTTGGAGAGCCACATCCTTGGTGTCTTTGACGTACTCAGCCAGCTTGTCGGTGCGGTCCTTGAGAAGATCCAGCTTCTTGAGCATCTCCGAAAGGCGGTCCTGCCCTTCAATCGTCTGCGGCACGTCCAGAGCCAGTTGGCGGCGAATGGCCCGTTCCAGTTCGTCCCATGAGCTATTGAATGAAGTGTTCAGCTTGGACTGGAGCTGCGGATCACGCGCATTGGTGACATGCTTGGAGATCCAATCCAGACGATCCCGCAAGGAATTGACCCGGCTCGAGGCCAAGCTAAGCTTTTCATTGTCGATGTCGATGGTCCGCTGCAAATCGGCTACCCGGTTCTCGGCACGGATCAGGTCCGCAGCCAGAGCAGCCGCGCGCTGCTGCAGCCCGGCAGGCTTGCCGGTTGCCATGCCATTGTCGAAGGTATCCGCCATCTGCTGGAGCGTACGCATGATTGGCGACGTGGAATTGAACGGGGATGCAACATACTGTTCAGGCCAGTAGACAGTGCACCCGGTTTGAATTGCGGCCTTAGCAACCGAAGTCATGATGCCCGTGTCGTCCAAACTGGATTCGGGACTGGGTGCCGTGCCGGTGTGGAGGATGGAGACAAGGTCGTGAACCGGCTGCAACACGGGACCAGGCAAGGACGCCGGGCTGAACGACGAACCCACCGGGGAAACGGTGCCGGTGGGAACTCCCGGCATCGGCAACTCCGCAATCGTCTTCATCCTTGACGCCAAGGTGTTCAACTGGTCTGTGAAGGCGCGGAGTGTCAAGAGCTCCTCCGGTTGCGTTTTTTGGTAGAACGCGATGGTCTGGCCCTTGCACGCCAATTCCGCGGCAACCACACTGGCCACGCGGGCGACTGCCGCATAGGCCAAACGGTCATTTTCCACCGAGGTCTCGCCCGGTTGGTCGGCACCATCCGGATTCGACTTCCGCTGATGGATGGGCAGCGACGGGAACCGCCCCAGTTTCTTCAAGCTGCTTCCGAGCGAGCCTTTGGCCGGACTGCCGGCGGAATCCGGGACTGCCGCCTGCTCGGGGGCCGGAGCGGGCTCCTCCCCTGGCGGGACCGACGCGGGAGCCGGAACGGCGGCAGTAGCTACTTCCGTAGTTGCCGGAGCAGCATCCGGCTGTGCCGAGGAGGGCTGATCGGGACCGACCGCAGTCTTTTTCTTCTTCTTCAGCCGGAGAATATTCCCAATACCCGGCTCCAGAACCACGCCGCTGGAGGGAATCTGTGCGACGGCCGACGCTGCCCCGAGGCTCAAACCGATCAGGATGGTGCCCAGTGCAGCTTTGAGCTTGCTTTGGCGGAACGCGGTTGGCAGGTTACAGTACATGCTTGTCAAACTCCAATTGTAGCGGGATCGCATTTGAGGGTCAAATTATCGTATGCTGAAATAATGTCCTTACCATCAATAAATCCTCGCAGCCGCATGTTTGTGATCGCCGCGGCCTTTTGTGCCGCAGCGTCCTTCCCCGTAAATGCGCAAGACAAGACAGCTCCGGACGTCCTGGTACTTGTCGACGGCGAAAGATTGGTAGGCAAGCTGCAGAGTGCCGGCGGCGGAAATCTTGTTTTCCGGAGTAATTTGGCGGGCGAGGTGACGGTAAAGCTGAGCGACGTCCAAGAGCTGAAATCCGAAGGCAAATTCGTGGTATTCGCCAAAGGTGCCGAGGTCCACTCGGCGGCCGATGCACAGAAGCTTCCGACGGGCAGCATTAGCGTAGCCGACAAGAAATTGGAAGTGAAACCAGAGACCGGCCAGTCCCAGTCCATGCCCGTCGATACCGTCGGCAAGGTCATGAATGCGGGTGCTGTTGCGGCGGCCCAGAAGCCTGCCAGCCTGTTCACCAACTGGCACGGGATGACGAACATCGGCATGGCCATGCAGGCAGCCACCACGGACCAACGCAGCATCAACACCGGCGGATTCTTCTCCAAGGACTATCCCGGCCCGGGCTGGCTTTCCACCCGCGACCGCACAACAATCGACTTCTTCGCCATGGCGATGTACATCCACAAGCGGTTCGACGACCCGGCCCGTGTCTTCCTGTACCAAGCCAACTTCGTCCAAGAGCATTACTTCGAAGGCAAGAAGACATTCCTTTTTGCGGGTGCAAGCTTCGAGCACAATTCAACCCAGGGCTTGGAACTGCTGCAAGCCTACGGTGGCGGTGTCGGATACAAATTCTCCGAGGGCGGCAAGCACGGCGACTTTGAAGTGCGTGGCGGCTTGGGCTACATGCACCAATCCTTCAAGTACTCGCCCCTCGACCACAATCTGATCGGATCCCGTTTCGGCCAGGCATACACCAAAACCTTCGCCAATGGCATCGTCTTTAGCGAGCAGGCTGGCATCCGCCCCGCTTGGAACTACTCGAAGGCCTTCTTCGCCGGCGGCAACATGTCGCTGACAATTCCCGTGACACACCACATCGGCTTTACCGCTACCGAGACAGAGAGCTTTGTCAACAACCCGCCGCCGTACCGTCGCAAGAACTCGTTTCAGAGCACGGTGGGAATCAACATTCGCTTCCGCTAGGAAGACTTCCAGTATCCAAACTCTTGGACCGCTGTAGGGCTAATAAGCTCGGCAGCGGTCCTTTTTCATGGACGCCTGCTTGGAGTATTGTGGCGATCGGATTGGGATGGAACAGATACGGCGTTCCGGGTAAAGCGGGATTCAACCTGAGGAGGGCATCGAGTGCCAACGCGAGGAAGTCAACGGACCAAACACGAAGAGCCGCTTGCGTAAGGCAAGCGGCTCTGGGAACAGACTTTTCCTGCACCACCGGATGTTTAGCGCTTGTTGTTGGTGGAACCTTCCCATACCCGGATCGCACGCCGACGAGCCCTGATGGCCTCATAGCCAACACTCCAGATTGACTGGAACGACTGGAAGGACTCCTTGGTGATGCGGGCCTCGGTCAAATCTGAGACAGCGGTGCTGAAAATAGCCAACATCTCGGTGCGAATCGGTTCAATCTGCCGGTCGGAAGTGCTAGTTCGGGCTTCCTCCATCAATTCCATGATACGCCGGTTCTGGCCGTTGGCTTGGGCGACCTGTTCCGCACCCCTCAAGCGTCCCTTGACAATCCAGCCAGCGGCAACCAAAAGGAGGGCCAAAATCACGGCTGTGAACGAATTCGCATGCTCCACAACAAACGGCACCGAGACTGGCGAGAAGTACGTGGAGGCACCCGCATGCAGCGGCGGTTCAAAACCCACGCGCGAGGTAGGTTGGGAAACGCTTCCGAAAAGAACGGCCATGGGCGCGTGCGCTTCCTGTTTGGCAGCGGCGGCTGCCAATTCGGGGCGCATCTCCATGAGAACTTGCAGAAGGAGGCGCACAGGTTCCGGGTCCATGTCTTCCCGCGCCAAAAGATTCACCTTTACACCCAGCGTGTCAATATCGGATGCAGGAACAGGACTTACGTCCCGGTCAGCCGACGCAATGGCGGCGGCGCTGGTGGCCTTGGAGACGGTCGCCGCAGGCTTTTCGGCTGGCTTCTCCGCAGACTTATCAGCCTGCCCCTTGCCCACATTTACTTCCCGACCAGACCCTTTGTAGGAGCCCTTCACAATCTTCGCCGGCGAATAGCCCAGACGCTCAATGTGAATTGCATCTGCTTCCGGAATCGGGATGAACCGCATTTTCACATTGCCTGCGAGTACCGCGATCGACGCGTTGTGGGGCGGGCGGATACGGAACACGGCCTCAGCCTCGGAAGGTCCAACGGTGAAAGCGGTACCTGCCGCTTCATCGTTGTTGCCAACAAAGGTGAAGTCGCCATAGTCCAAGCCGAAATGCCTCGCCGTGTACATGAAGGCACCAAACTGATCGTCCCACGAGTCTTCCTTGTCCTCAGGAAACGACGGAAGGGCAACTTTCCGGCCCTTGAGATCCCAAAACTGCTGGATCGTCGAATTCTTGTGGACAAACAAATGGAACTGGTTCTCAAACAGAACAGCCACGCGCCGAGCCTCCACTGAGACCGGCAGATTGCCCTGTGCAGTTGCCATCATCGAGGTCCCGAGTCGCAAGCGTTCCAAATTGTCCTTGGAGCCGACAGTCTCATGCAGCGTGATTTCAATTCGGGGGAAACGCTTCTCGGCTACCGTTTTCAGAGCATGCATCATGACGTAAGTCTCGGAATTCGGCGGACCTACCGCGATGCCGATCCGGTAGGTCTTGAAGCTGTTGAAAGCCGACAAGAGAAGGAAGCCGACGAGAAGGGCGCAGGCAAGCGAGACCGCTGCGACTTCTATGTTTATCTGTTTCAGCCTTAGGATCGCGTTTTTCACTGGTTGTCTCTTTTCAGACCGTATGGTGGGAAGGCCGAATGCGTCGTGGGCCGGTCAGGTTGCGCTTGTCGGTGGAACCCGTCATCGAACGCCTACCTCTTCTTCCGTGATCTCGTATTCGGTCTCTAGTGTATTGATTTGAACAGCCATGGGATCAAGGCGTGACTTGCTGAGGAAAAGTTTGACGAATTCCCGAAGTTCCATCACCTCGGCCACGTAAGCTCTGGACTTGAAAGTGGCATTGATCACATCGGGGGACTTTGGGTCGCCCGCAGCCCGTTCCGTGGCCCGCTTCAGCATGCCCAACGCGATCTCGTGCTTGGCAAGGGCATTGCTTGCAAGCTGAACCCAGCTGTCGGCACGCGCCACATCCTCCAGCAGGCTGGAAACGGCATCCTCCTGAACCAGATTCACCATCTGGGGAAGGAAGGACTCTTGCCGGATAGTCTGGGCCAGGGCGGCACGTTTGGTCCGTATCGACTTGATTGTTTCGATAGCTTTGACAAATTGGTCCCGGATCAAGGGGAAATCGTGGGCGGGCGGCATACCCGGCATATTGGATGGTGTTTCGCCGGCATCCAACGCCAAGACAAGGCTGTTGGCCGTCCTCTGCTCCAACTCTTGGAGATCACGGGCCTCCGCAACCTGGTGCTTCAACAATCGTGCCAGCGACAGGGCGACGTCTCGCTCGCCCGAGGGCCGACCGCAGCCGACCAGCACAAGTGCCACCATGACGGCAGCTGACTTTGCTCCTCCCAACCTTGGGAGTATGGTCTCGAAAGGTATGGTCACTTGGTCACCAGGTCGGGGACGTTCCCCAGCATGAGGGGCAGATTGTCGTGGGTGCCCATCACAATTACCTTTGCGTTGGAAGACTTGGACAATTCCAAGGTTGCTTCTATGCCCTTCCACACCAAAATACTGCGTGGAATTTCCCGAACGGTAGCGATGTAGCTTGCCAGTGTGGTGGCTTCCTTGGCCTTCCTCTGTTGCTCCTGCTCCTCCCGCTGCACGAGAAATTGGTATGCGAGCGCCTGCTGTTCGGCCTCAGCCTTTGCCTGAATTGCATCCTGAACCCTTTGCGGGAGGCGGATGTTGAACAGGGCAATATCCTCTACACCTACATAAACGCCGCCAATGGTCCGCTTGGTGTGGTTCCAGAATCGGTCCACATTCGCGGAGTGCTGCAGCGCGTACATTTGCTCGGGCGAGGATGCGCCTATAATCTCCTGTACAGACTCTGTCAATTGCGGAATGATGATGGCCTTTACATAGTCCGGCCCGTAGCGGCGATGGAGATTTGGAACAGCGGCTCGTACGGCATGGAAGCGGACTTGGGCATCGAGCTTGATTTCCAAGCCGTTGTTCGACAACACGTCCATGGGGACGACCAAGGCTTGTGAGCGGATGCTGTAAATGGTTGGTGTGTCCCACGGAAGCAACAAATGAAGGCCTTCCCCAAAAACCTCGTTGCCGCTGGTCCCGCCCCACAACAGGTGATATACAACCATAACGTTGCCGGGTTCCACACTGATGAAGATCCGTCCCCGCAGGATCCACACCAACGCCGAAAACACCACCAGAAATACGGTAAGTTGGACACTACGCTTCACGAGGTTCCAACGCCGACGCCATCTGGCCCGGAACAACTCCCGCCGTCGGTCCCTCTCAGCCGTCTCCTGGCGGAGCGTGGCTTGAGTCTTTGGCCCTGAAGTCTTGCCTTGAGATTGCAATACGGTCTCCGGTGTTTCTGTGCCCCGGATTTGATTTCCGGGGCAACCTTCCTAAATATTATGAACCACGACCATGGGCGGCCGGGTGTCGAGGGTGTGCGGACCGCAATGCCGCAACCAAGGATCAGTCCTTCAGCGCGGTTGCCGTTTCCAAGTCCTTTAGAATGTGTTCGCGGAAAGCGGTCGGATCAAAGGTGAGCAGGGTTCCGCCGCTCTCGAAATGCATAATGAAGGCGTTCCCCACAGCCCGCGTCAAGGCATAAGCCAGCAGGGGGGTTACCACGAAACCGAGAACCAATCCCGCTGTCGCAGCCGGAATTGCCGCAACCGAGTAGGCAACTCCCGCCCCTACTCCGGTGGGAAGCGCCGATCCAGCCAATGATAGGATCAGGCCCCGGATCTTGTCCTTGCCTTCGTTCTGGCCAAATGCATTGGCGATTTTCCACACCATGGTTACTTGTACAGCCAGGATGGCACCGAAGTTTAGCAGGCCGCCGGGAAGGATGCCTACCCCGGCTGCGATCTTCGAATACAGGTTCACGATCGCAATGGATTTTTCCACAGGATCCAAATGCTCTGCTTCGACCGGAACCTCGGTTTCCCCCTCGGTCTCCGTCGCACCGACTGCGCCAGTTCGTTGGGTCGCGCGACCGAGACGCTCCCGAACCGCACTCAGAAGGCGTGTGCCTCGCGCCCGCAACGTGTCATAGGTCGCTTCCGGCACGGAGGTGGGGGATTCCAGTGCGTCGGCCTCCTCCAGCGCTTGCCGTGCTTCTGAAAAACGCCGGTCGGCTACAAATTGCGCCGCTCGCTCGCGGGCAGCATCGATGCGGGCAGCGACATCTGGCTCGTCACTTGCCGGACCGGAACCGCCAACGGCTTTCGGGTGCGCCACGGTGTCCGTCCCTGCAGGAATGTCGGGTGTTTCCACCGTAACAGCCGCTGCCCCAGTTTCGAGTGTTGCTTCCAAATTTCCCATATCGCTGCCCTCCATGCGGTCTTGTTCCCGAACTTCCGAACGTTGATGATACCATCCGGGACTTGCAATTTTCAACTAATTCACTTGACCGTCAAGCGGTGTCCCGACGTGACCTTACCGAACACCCGCAACAGGTTGCCGCCAAGAAATTTTTGGATTCTGTCATCGCTGTAGCCCCGCCGGACCATGGCCTCGGTGAGCTGGGGCAGGTCTCGTACATCCCTGAATCCGCGCGGCAAAGTGGGTCCTCCATCGAAGTCGGAACCCAGCGCCACATGATCTTCACCAACAAGTTGGATGGCCCTATCGACCACGCCCACCCACTGGTCCGCGTTGAAGCGGATGTCATCCGGCGCAGCGATCCCCGGCATCGGAAACTGCGGCGCGATCAACCTGTCGATATCCAAAACCGACTGGGCAGGCTCCCGTTTCGAAATATCACCAGTGTCCCAAAATGGCTTGCCGGCATGTTCAGTCCGCCAGTCAAAGACCTTCCGGTTGTGGAATTCATTGCCGATCTGGAACCCAATTACGCCGCCTTTTAGTGCCATTTTCTTCAACAATTCGTCCGGCATGTTGCGCGGGATGTCGTTGAGCGCCCGTAACCCGTGATGCGTGGCGATAACAGGGTCCGTGGATACATCCAAGGTCTGCGAAATGGCCTCGTCCGAGGCATGAGACACGTTGATGACCATTCCCAGGTGGTTCATCTCCCGGACAAATGCACGGCCATGTTCGGTCAATCCGCGCGACTTGTGCTGCGCACAGCATGCATCGGCATATGCATTGTCGGTATTGTGGGCCGAGAGCTGGTAGGACCGCAGCCCGAGGCGGTAGAACTGGCGCAGAAGACCCAAGTCCCCATCCAAATCGAAACTTCCCTCCAGATCCAACACTGCAGCCATCTTTCCGGCGGCTACAATCCGCTTGAGATCGTCGCCATTCAACGCCAGTTCAATCCGGTCCTTGTTTTTCGCAATCTGGGAGAGCGCGAGGTCGATCTGCCGCAGCGCCTGCTTGGTCTCCAAGCGGGCCGGGTAGTAGTCGTCCGGCACGTAAGCCGAAAAGAACAGCGCCTTGAGTCCGCCCTCCTTCGCGCGCGCAAGGTCCCACATGCCATCGGCCTTGCGTTCCCCGATATCTCCGCCGTGGTACAAAATCCTGTCGACCGCATGGATATGGCCGTCGAACACCAGGGACTCCGCGTGCAGCTGTCGGGCACGGTCCGAAACGGATCGGGCATCCTGGGACAGCGACACCTGACACAGCGCGGCTACCGTCAAGCACCCAACTGCGATAATCTTTTTCAAATGGCCCAACCTGCCTTTCGTCCCAAACTGGCCGGCGTGTGCACGGTCTACCGCAAGCATTCCCACACGCAGCACATCATCGACCGCTTCCTAGAAGGATACGGCTGGAACGGCGTCCACCACAAGCCCGCCATGGATCTGGTTTCACTTTACGTGGACCAGCACCCGCCCGAGGATCTCACGCCCGACCGCGCCGCGCGTTTCCCGGCGATGAAAGTCTGCAATTCGATCCAGGACGCGCTTACGCTAGGCACAGGCAAACTGGCTGTCGACGGCGTCGTCCTCGTAGGCGAGCACGGCGACTACCCCAAGACGGAAAAGGGACAGGTGCAATACCCGCGCTACCAGTTTTTCCAACAGATTGTGGATGTGTTCAAATCCAGCGGCAAGTCCGTGCCGGTCTTCAACGACAAGCACCTTTCCTGGAAATGGGAGTGGGCCAAAGAGATGTACGATACCTCCCGTGCCATGAGATTCCCCCTGATGTCGGGCTCCAGCCTCGCGGTCACTTGGCGCATCCCGTCGGTGGAAATGCCCTCCGGCGTCAAGATCCAGGAAGCACTCTGCGTCTGCTATGGCGGCGTCGACAGCTACGACTACCACGGCCTCGAAACGCTCCAATGCATGGTCGAACGTCGCAAGGGCGGTGAATCCGGTGTCAAATGGCTGCAAGCCTACCGGGGCGAACAATTCTGGCAGGCCCACCGGGACGGCGTCTGGCCCAAGGACCTCTTCGAGGCCGCGCTCTGCCGCAGCCATACCCTCACCCCTGCCCGTCCGGGATTCAACGACATGTTCCCGTCGCTTGACGACATGAAGAGACTGGTGAAGAACCCCGTTGCCTACCGCTACCAGCACACCGACGGCCTGATGTGCACCATGATCCTAATGTCCGGACTGGTGGAGGATTTCAATTTCGCGGCCCGAATCGAGGGACGCTCCGAACCGTTCTCCACCCAAATGTACCTCCCGATGCCCCCGGGCCGAACCACCCTCGCCAACTTCTTCAGCCCCCTGGTCAACAACTTCGAGCAAATGTATGTGACTGGTAAGGAAACCTACCCGGCCGAGCGAGGCCTCCTCACCACAGGCCTTACCGCCGCCGGAGTCGACAGCCTGTTTGCGGGCGGCAGGAAACTCGACACGCCGCATCTCAAGATCGCCTACCAAGCCCCCAAGGAATCCACGTTCTGGAGATCGTAATGCTCACACGACGCACCTTCATCGAAACCACTGCGATCGCCGGAACCGCCGGCGATCTACTCGCCCAAGCCGGGGCGCCCAAGCGCGTCGCCATCATCTGCACCATCTACAAGTACCTGTCGCACGCGCAGCACATGGGTGACCGGTTCCTCGTCGGATACCCATTCAACGGCAAGTGGCACAAGCCCAACATCAAGGTCGTGTCCCTATATGTGGACCAAAAGCCCGAAGGCGACCTCAGCGCCGAGCGCGCCAAGGAGTTCGGCTTCCAAGTCTTCCCCACCATTGCCGAAGCGCTCCGCGTGGGCGGCAGCAAGCTCGCGGTCGATGCCGTGATCGTCATCGGCGAACACGGCGACTACCCCCGGAACGCCAAGGGGCAGATCCTCTACCCCCGCTACGAGTTCTTCGAACAGTGCGCGAAGGTTTTCGAGGCCGACGGCCGGTCCGTGCCGCTCTACAACGACAAACACCTCTCGTGGAGCTTCGAGAAGGCGAAAAAGATGGTCGATACCGGCCATGCAATGAAGTTCCCGATGCTGGCGGGCTCTTCCCTCCCCGTCACGTGGCGTTTGCCCGACTTGGAGCTACCGATGAACTGCGAAATCGCCGATGCTCTGATGGTTGGCTGCGGCGGCTCCGACCCGATGGACTACCACGCCATCGAGGCCATGCAGTGCATGCTGGAGCGGCGCAAGGGTGGCGAAACGGGAGTAAAATCGGTGCAGTTGATCGAGGGCGAGGATGTTTGGAAGGCTGGCGACGACGGTCGATGGTCGAAGGAACTGCTCGGCGCGGCGCTTTCGCGCAGCGATTCGCCGATGGGGAACACCGTCAAGGACGGCCGCACCCAGGAGATGGTCCTCTCGGGCGAAGCGCGGAAGATTACTCCGCACCCGGCGGCGTATTTCATTGAATACCGCGACGGGCTGAAGGCGACGCTGTTGATGCTGGATGGCGCCGTGAAGGATTACATGTTCGCCGCGAAGCTGAGGGGAGCCAAGGGGCCGGTTTCGACCCAGTTCTTCCTTTCCCCCGTGCCAAACGTGACCTATTCGGCCTGCCTGGTGAACAAGATCGAGGAAATGATCACAACCGGGATTGCGCCGTACCCGGTGGAGCGGACGCTGATCACGTGCGGAATTCTGGAAAGCTGCCTGACGTCGAAGGTGGAGGGCCACAAGAGGCTGGAAACCCCGCATCTGGACGTCCGGTACCACGCCCCACGGACATCGCAATACTGCCGGACGTAGGATTGGGCTTGGAAGACTCCATCCCGGCTGAAGAGCAGCGCCACGAGTATGTCAACGGCGTCGACGTGACGATGGTCCGCTGGATGCTCTCACTCACGCCGTTGGAGCGGCTGGAGGTCCTGCAGCGGCATGTCCGGTCTATTCTGGAGTTGTGTGCGGCCATCGGCTCCGATTCCAGAATTTGTTCCCGACCCGCTCAGATCTGGCACCGAAAAGCCACCAGCTCCTGATGACAAAGTTTGGCCCGTTGGACGTGCTTAACTCCATCGTCAAGGGCCACTCGTTCGAGGAACTCTCGGAATCGAGTCCGACGCTCGAACTTGGACCAGGAATGACGATTCGGGTTCTGGGTTTGGAGACGCAAATCCGCATCAAGGAAGAGGTGGGGTCGCCCAAGGATCTGGCCGTCCTTCCGATCCTGCGGGAGACATTGCGGGAACGGGACCGTTAGAACGCGAGCGTCCTGGCACCGCACGCCCTTACAAATTCTTACCGTTCCGTCTTACAATAGAAATAGTCCAAACGGGCCCCGCAGCCCGCACGTCCCAGTGGATGTTGACACGCTCCACCGCTGGACGCTAACGTAGTCGTAACTATTTCTTAAGGAGCGCGGGAGGGGTCCTGCGTAACGGGTGAAAAACGAATGTGCGGCATCGCTGGGTTCACCCAGCTGTCTGGAAGTGTCGATAACGTCGTCATCCGGCGGATGACGGGCACGCTTGCGCACCGCGGCCCTGACCAGCAGGGTACGTTCGCCTCAACCCGAACTTCCGCCCACGCCGCGCTTGGAGCCGTCCGGCTGCAGGTCATCGACCTCTCCGGCGGCGAACAACCCTTCCTCAGCGAGGACCGCGACACCGTTATCGTCTACAACGGGGAAATCTACAACCACGCCGAACTCCGGCGGGAATTGGAATCCCTCGGCCACCGGTTCCGCTCGGACTGCGACACCGAGGTGGCCCTCCGCGCCTTCATCCAATGGGACACCGAATGCTTCCACCGGTTTCGGGGCATGTACTCCATGGCCATCTGGTCCGATGCCAAGGAAAGACTCGTCCTAGCCCGCGACCGGATGGGCATCAAGCCCCTCTACCTGACCAGAATCGGCAACGACCTGATTTTCGGCAGTGAAATGAAGGCGCTGTTTGCGCATCCGTTTTTTGGACATTCAAATGCCACACGGCGGCTGGACAAAATCGCCCTCCAGGATTTCCTATCGCTGAACTACGTGCCAAGTCCGCGCACCATGGTCGAGGGCATCACGAAGCTGCCCGCAGGGCATTATCTGGAGTGGCGAAGGGGGCGCGAAGAGGTCGTTCCGTACTGGCAGCTGCGGTTCCAGCCCGACGCGTCCATCCGGGGCGAAGAGGCCTCCGAGCAACTGGACCACCTGCTGCGCGCGGCAGTAAAAGAGAATCTGACCAGCGACGTGCCGCTGGGAATCTGGGCCAGCGGCGGCATCGATTCCACCACCCTGATCCACTACGCGGCGGAACTCCAATCGCGGCCGTTGAAGACTTTCTCCATCGCCTTCGAATCCAAGTCCTGCGACGAGAGCCCTTGGTTCCGCGACGTCGCCCGTCGCTATGGCACAGAGCACCACGAGTTCGAACTGAACCGCGACTCGGCCATCACCGACGCCATTGAGGAGTTTTCCCACTATTCGGACGAGCCTGGAGCCGATGCCGGGGCCCTGCCAGTCTGGTTCCTCTCGAAGATGACCCGCGAGCACGTCACGGTCGCACTCTCCGGCGAAGGCGGCGACGAGCTTTTCGGCGGCTACCTGACATACAAGGCCGACATGCTGGCCCGCCCGCTCCGAACGCTGCCCCGGGTCCTGCGCCGCGCCGCCCTGGGTACCGCAAGAAAACTGCTGCCAGTCTCCGACGCCAAGATCGGCTTCGAGTACAAGCTGAAACGGTGGCTCGAAGGATCGCTACTGGACCCCGACGAGGCCCACCTGTTCTGGAACGGTGCCTGCACGTTGGAGCAAAAACGCGCCCTGCTGCCCAGTTCCAACGGGCACCACCTCCAAGCGCTGTTCAACAAGCTGCCCGGCGCGGACGACATCGGCTTCCTGAACCGCTATTTGATGCTGGACCAATTGTTTTACCTGCAGGACAACCTGCTCTGCAAGGTCGACCGCATGAGCATGGCGCACTCCCTGGAAGTACGTCCGCCGCTGCTCGACCACCGAATCGTCGAATTCGCTGCACGGCTGCCCGAGAATCTGAAGATCAACGGTCTGCAACAAAAGGTGATTCTCAAACGGACCATGCGGGGCAAACTCCCCGATGCTATTTTGGACCGGCGGAAGGCCGGACTCGACATCCCGGCCCATGAGTGGTTCCGGGGGCCGCTCCTACCCTTGTTGCGCGACACACTGTCGGCGAGGGCTGTCCGCAATAGTCAACTATTCGACCCCGGGGCGACGGAATCGCTGATCAACGCCCACATCAACCGCAAGACCAACGCCGGATACCAACTATGGGGTCTTCTGACTCTCTTCCTTTGGCTGAAAAAGTGGAACATCGAGATCGAGCCGCCGCAAACACTCTCCGGACACCCAGCCCAAGCCTACGCCGCAGCGAGCTGACCGTCGTCCTTTTCGCCGCTGCCATCTACCTAGCGTCGATTCTGGCCCCGCCCCGCCTGATGGACGATGTGGATGCCGTACAGGCGCAGATAGCCCGCAATATGGTGGAATCGGGCGACTGGGTAACGGCGCGCCTCGACGGCGTGAAATATCTGGAGAAGTCGCCCCTAGTCTATTGGATGATGGGCGTCTCGTTCGAGGTCTTCGGTCCTCATGATTGGGCCGCCCGCCTGCCCATCTACCTATCCACGATTTTTCTCTGCTGGCTGGTGGCTCGTATCGCTGGTTGGAGCATGGGCCCCGACACCGGCCTCTATTCCGGCCTTGCGCTCGCCACCAGCATGGGACTCTGGCTGTTTACCCGCATCCTGATCCCGGACGTCATCCTGACCGCCACGATCGCGCTGGCGATGTGGGGCATGTTCCGCGCACTGGAACCGGACGAGCCGAATCCACGGGCTTGGGCGTTGGGAGCGTGGGTGTCCATTGGCGTGGGAATGCTGCTGAAGGGCCTCATCGCCGCCGTATTCCCGTTGGGAATCGCATTCTTGTACCTGATCACTACCGGCCTCTGGCGAAAATTCGAAAGCTGGCAACGCCTCCAGATTCCCCTGGGCTTGCTCGCGATGCTGGCAGTGGCCGCCCCGTGGCACATCCTCGCCACGCTGCGCAATCCGCCATACTTCGACGCGACCATGCACAGCGAATCCGGCTCCTACCGCGGCTTCCTCTGGTTCTACATCTTCAACGAGCACATCCTCCGTTTCCTGAACCTGCGCTACCCCCGCGATTACGACACGGTCCCACCATACCTCTTCTGGCTCCTCCATTTGGGTTGGTTCTTTCCTTGGAGCGCGTTCTTTTTCCGAGCTGTCCGGCTGCCATTCGGCGTCTCGGACCGTGCCGGACGGATGCGGGTGCTCTGCCTATGCTGGATCGGCATGGTGATGGGATTCTTCGCGCTATCCACAACGCAGGAGTACTATTCGATGCCGGCATACCCGGCATTTGCCATGCTGATCGGTTCGGCGATGGCGGAATCGGGCCGAAAGGCGTGGGCAATCAGCCTGAGAACCGCTGGCGCCATTGCCGGAGTGGCCTGCGCGGCAATCGGAGGACTGTTGTGGGCCAGTGCCGGGTACCCGACGCCGGGCGATATCTCCCAAGCGCTGGCCCCGAATCCCAGCGCCTACACGCTTTCGCTGGGCCACATGGGCGACCTCACGCTCAAATCCTTCGCCTACCTCCGCCTGCCATTGTGGATTGCCGGAATTGCCACGCTTGTAGGTGCGGTGGGTTCGTGGACGCTGCGAGGTCGCATTGCGGCGTTCGCTCTGGCGGCGATGATGCTGCTGTTCTTCCAAGCCGCCCGGGTCGCTCTGATCGCCTTCGACCCGTATCTGGGTTCGTGGCCGTTGGCACAAGCGCTGAACAAGGCTCCTGCGGGCGGATTGATCGTCGACAACCCGTACTACGAAATGTCGGGAATCTTCTTCTACACCGACCGCACAGCTCTGATCCTGAACGGTCGCAAGAACAATCTCGAATACGGGTCCTACTCCCCCGACGCTCCCCGGGTCTTCATCGGCGATACGGATTTTGTCGCACGATGGAGTAGCGCGGACCGTTGGTACGTGGCGACCGAGGACCAAAAGGCTGACCACCTGCGGCAACTGGTGGGCGCAGACGCGCTGCATCCGGTGGCGTCCGCCGGTGGAAAGACCCTCTACACCAACCGTTAGGCCGTAACACCGTCCGACTCCGTACACTGTAGGCATGGGATTCAGGGTGATCTTGTGCATGGCCGCACCGCTGGCGATTTTTGGACAGACCATCTGCCCACCGACTCCGCGCTACACCCCCTGCGACATCGCCTTTGAACTGCCCACCGGAGCTGCGGGCGACTTGAAGGCGGAATTCCGCTCCCCCCATGCGGCAACGGCGCTCGTAAACGCATTCCATGATGGCGGCACCCGCTGGATTGTACGGTACACCCCCGTCGAAGTGGGCGAACACGCCTTCCGCGTCACGAGCACCGACCCTGCATGGAACGGCAAGCAGGGCACCTTCACTGCAACGGGTGCCGACCGTCCGGGCTGGGTACGCGCCGTCAACGTCCACCATTTCGCGCATGTGGAAGGCAATGACCTGAAACCCCACCTCTGGATGGGGGCCGTGGTTCCCAACTTTTCCAAGATGGATTTGGCCGCTTGGAAATCGATGGTGGACACCCGCGCCGCCCAGCACTTCAACCACCTGGGCGTCACGCTGGTGGCGGAATCCGATGCCGCTGCATACCAGTCCCCCGAATTTTTCCGCGCTGCGGAAGCCAAGATCCGCTATGCCAACGATCGCGGCATTCTGATCGACGTCGCCTTCTTCGGCCCGAACGGCCTGATGTCGAAGCTGTTGCCGACCCGCCCCGACCGGCGCAAGTGGTTTCTTTACGCCCTGTCCAGGCTAGAAGCCTTTGACGTTACCTGGCAGGGCTTGGAGGAGTGGGAAACCTATCCCGACGGCAAGGAGCTGTTGAAGGAAATTTCCGAGTACCTGGCCGAACTGGATCCCTACAAGCACACACGCTCGTCCCGAACGGCAACCACTTCGGCCCCCCTGATCGACGACGGCTGGCTCCGCTACCGCTCCTACCGCGATCCCGAGGGCCAGACCAGCGCCGTAGAACAACAGGTTTTCCAATATCCCGCAGTGAATGACTTCGGAGCAACCGCCAAGGACCCCGCCGAATTCCGCCGCCGCCTTTGGACCTCGACCGCGAACGGCCAATACCCGGCCACATTGGTCCCGGATGAAACCGACGCCAACCAGATGAAAGTCTGGTACGAATTCATGCAAGGCACCCGCCACTGGGAACTGGAGCCGTTTTTCGATGTCGACAACGGCAGGGCGACCGCGCTAGACGGGGTCGAGTACGTCGTCTACGTGGAAAAACCCGGCCCTGTCACGGTGAACGTCGAAAAACAAGGCTACGACGTGGAGTGGCTCGACCCCGCGACCGGCGAGCGGACGAAGGTCAAGACCAAGGGCAAGGCCGAGGAAGTAACCTTCACACCGCCCAACAACAACCACGACTGGGTGCTGCACATCTCTCGTGAAGGCAAAAAGGCGGGAATGCTGAAAACCTACAAATTCGAATCGCGCGAGCCCCCACTGGCCCTCCAGGACGCCGAAGGCAATCCGGAAAAGGTACCGTTCGAAATTGTGGAACCTGCGGCCGACGAGTTGTCGCTCTCGAAGCCGGTGCAATTCTCCGTGAAATTGAAGCGCGACTCAAAGGCCTTGAGGAAGATGAGCTACCAATGGACCGGTGAAGTCACGGTCTCCGGCCACAGCTACCGCGTCATCGGTGTTGGTGCCACGGGGACATTCCAAATCCCCGAATCCATTGCCGCCACCTACCCGGCTGCGCTCCACGTCAAATTGACAGGGATGAATGGCTTGGGGAAGGTCTACGTTATCGACCGGAACTATGTGCTGAACCGTTAGGACGGGAACACCACAGGACCCACCAAATCAGCAATGCCTGGACCGGCAAGCGCATCCACAGGAACAACGGTTGGATCGCACCGGCCCCGGCCTCGACCGGATGCATCGCCATGTGGACATTCGCCGGGAATACGGCAACCAGCAACGCCACCAGCCACCATGCGGCGGCGCGCCGGAACTTCGGGATTGCCATGCCGATGCCACCGATAACTTCCGCCACACCGCTAACCATCACGGCAACCTCGGGCCACGGGATCCACGGCGGCATGATCTTCAAGTAAGGCTCGGGCTTGACAAAATGGAGAGTCCCGACCAAGACGTACAAAACTGCCGCGAAATAGGAAAATACTTGCCGGGTCCGCATCCCCCCTAGTATTTTTCCAACACGCCCAGTAGGGTGTAAAGCACCGGCATCGAAAACAGGGTACTGTCGACACGGTCCAGCATGCCACCGTGGCCCGGCAATAGGTTCCCGCTGTCCTTGACGCCGCAAACCCGCTTGATCGCCGACTCCGCCAAGTCACCCACCTGCCCCGCAATGTTGGCCAAGACGGACAGCAGCGCAGCCTTCCACAAGGGAACGCCTGGAATAGACCACGGCAGGTACAACATGCCAAAAAACATCGCCGACACCAAAGACGCGCCCGCACCCTCCCTTGTCTTACCGGGACTCACCATCGGTGCCAGTTTGTTCTTGCCAAACGTGCGGCCAACGTAATAGGCCCCGGTGTCACCCGCCCAGTTCACCAATAGACCGAACATCAGCCATTGGTGCCCCGCTCCCGGATGCGGACGGTCCAGATTATGGACCAGAACGGCCGTCTTCCAACCACCGAAGACGTACAAAATCCCCAGCGCCAAATATGCCGCGCGGCGGAACCCGGCCTCCAGACCGTCGTCGGCAAAAAGCGGGGCCGTCATCGCTGCAAGCACGGACAAAAACAGGACAATGGTGGTTTCGGCAGGCGGGGCAACGATTACCAGAAGTCCCGCGACAATCCCCAGCGGTGCGAACGTGCCCGTCATGCGGGCGTATTCCACGAAACAAAGGGACGCTACCAAGGCCACTGCCGCCAAAAAAGCCGCCGACGGTGCCCACAGGACGACGTAGAGCGTCACCGGCACCAAAACCGCAGCCGTAAGGATTCGCTTCATCGGATGGAGAGTTCTATCTCCTGCTCCAATTGTTCATCTGCGACTTCCTCCGACGACTCGTACGCAGCAGCGGCTTGCAGGCCGGACCCGCTCAACAAGCCCCCGAAGCGGCGCTCACGCTTCTGGAAATCCTGAACTGCCAGCAGCAACTGAGTCGTGTCGAAGTCCGGCCAGAGGGTGTCTGTCACGTAAATCTCCGCGTAGGCAATTTGCCACAGCAGGAAATTCGAAACCCGCATTTCCCCCGACGTGCGGATCAGCAGATCCGGTTCCGGCAACCCGGCGGTCTGCAAGCGGCGCGATACCATCTCCTCGTCCACCACCAGCGTGTCCAGTTTACCCCTGAGCCGAGCCTCATCCACGATGGAGTTCATCGCATCCACCAACTCGTTCCGCGCGCTGTAGTTGATGGCGAGGTTCAGGCGCATGCCCCGGTTGCGCGATGTCGCCCTCTCGGTCGACCGCAGTTCCTCGTATGCCCTAGGCGGCAGCGCCTCCACCCGACCGCTGGACTGCAGCCGGACATCATTACGCATCAGATCCGCCAAATCGCTGCGGAGATAAAACCGCAACAACCGCCACAACATATCGACTTCGGCACGAGGGCGCTTCCAATTTTCGGCCGAGAAAGCGTACAGCGTCAGTGCCTGAACACCCATGTCGGAGCAGGCTTCCACTATGTTCCGCACCCGCTGGACGCCCGCACGGTGCCCGGCAAACCTCGGCAAACCCCGCTGGTTCGCCCACCGGCCGTTCCCGTCCATGATGATCGCAATATGGGCCGGAATTTTCGTCGGATCGAGCGCAAGCGCCATCCGACGCTCCTTGCTGTCGATCGGCAGAGAATCCAAGAGCTTCATGGGGCTTCACTCCATCGTACACCGTGGCGCAAAGCTCTGGCGGAAACAAAGTGCCTGGGTTCGCGCCTGTTTGCAAGTGCGTGTGGCATGCTAGGAATCGTTGATACCCCCTCCCTTTCTGAAGAAGCTTGCAGTGGCGCTGGCCTTCGCATCGGCGGTTTCCATCCTCATTGGCGTCTCCGTCTCGCAGATTCTGCTGGCGGTAGCGCTGGGAGTCCTGCTGCTTTCAGGACTGCCCCTGCGTTGGCCCCCGGTGGCCAAACCACTGGGACTATTTCTGATTTGGACGCTCATCGCCCTGGCAGCCTCGCCGGACCCACGGGCGGGGACAGACCAGGTCCGAAAGATGTTTGTCTTCCTGATCGTTCTTGTGGTCTATTCCTGCCTCAGGAACGTGGGTACAACAAAATGGCTGGCCTTGGCATGGATGGCCGTGGGCACCGTCACGGCAGGCAGGGGGCTACTCCAATACGTCCGGGACATTGCGGCCGCCAAGGAGGCAAACTTAGATTTCTACCACTTCTACGTTGTCGACCGCATCAGCGGCTTCATGAGCCACTGGATGACGTTTTCCGGCCAGCAGCTCTTCATCCTGCTGCTGCTGGTCGCGTTCCTTCTCTTCGCGCCGGATTTGAAGAAGTTCTCGTGGATCGCCGTACCCTGCGCCGCAGCGGTCGGTTTGGCGCTGCTGCTGAGCCAGACCAGGTCCATTTGGCTCGCTGCCGTGGTCGCCGGATGCTATTTGCTGTTCAGTTGGCGCCGTTGGGCCATCCTCGCGATGCCAGTCATCCTGGCCGTCGCATTCCTCGGCTCCCCGGAGGCGGTCAAAATCAGGGTACGGTCCATTGCCAATCCCGAAAACAAGACGGACTCCAACATGCACCGCCAGATTTGCCGCCGCACTGGTTGGGCGATGATCGCCGCGCACCCGATTTTCGGCGTCGGTCCCGACGAGATCCGCAAACCGGCGGTGTTCTTCGCCTACCTCCCCAAGGACGTGCCCCAACCACTTCCAGACGGCTTCTACGAACACCTGCACAACATCTACATCCAATACGCCGCCGAGCGCGGCATTCCGGCTATGTTGTTCCTGGTCGGAGCGCTATTGCTCGCATGGCGCGACTTCCACCGCGCACTCGGCAAGCTGCCCGCGGGCCGCTCCGAACGCCGCTTCCAGCTCCAGGCGGCAATCGCATGCATTATCGGAACGCTGGTCGGCGGCGTCTACGAGTACAACCTCAACGACACCGAAGTTCTGACCATGTTCCTCTCCATCCTTTGTTGCGGCTACGTCGCCGCGGATGGCGCGACAGCCCCTCGCGCGCCGCTGCCAATCGAAACTCCGATCACCGCCGAAACGTAACCAGTCAGTGCCGCCCAAGGGAAACCAGGTCCCACAGGCCAAGGTGCAGCCAGTACGTGCCGCCGCACCAGAATCTCCACCAACGGCAACGCACTTCCCAGCAACACAACATTCACCAGCCAATTCCTTGGGGCCATACCGGAGACCACCGCCGACAGAGTCAGTACGGACCCCAATACAACCGGGATCTCGTCCGTGTGCGTGTGCAGGAACACCAGCCCAAGCATCGCAACCAGAACAGGGATCAGCCTCATACTCTATATCTTAAAGTACTTTTCGTATTGCCGCCAGCGGTTCTCCACCATGCCCGCAATCTGCCCGCCAATGCTCAGCGACGCCGTTGCGGCCGGCGAGGGCGCATTGCACACGTTGACCACACGAGGGCTTTCCACAATCAGGAAATCGTCCACCAAATCCCCGGATGCAGTCAGCGCCTGCGCACGAATCCCCGCCGGGGCCGCTTGCAGGTCAGACTCCCGAATCTCCGGCACCAGCCGTTGCAGCGCCCGGGTAAAGGCACTCCGGTTCAGTGACCGCCAAACTTCGTACAGGCCCATCCTCCAATGCTTCCGCATCAGACGCAGGAACCCGGGATACGTCAGCGTTTCGAAAAGGTCCCATGGATTCACCTTTCCCCACGTATAGCCCTCCCGCGCCAAAGCGAGCACCGCGTTCGGCCCGCACTCCACTCCGCCGCCCATCATCCGGGTAAAGTGCACACCGAGAAACGGGAAATTCGGGTCAGGTACCGGATAAATTAGGTTCCGGCACAACTTGGCCGCGTCTGGAATGAGTTCGAAATACTCCCCCCGAAAGGGCACAATCTTCGCCGAGGGATCGGACCCGGACATCCGCGCCAGCCTGTCGGAATGCAACCCTCCGCAATTCACCGCATAGAAAGCTTCAAATTCACCCGCAGTGGATTCAACCGTCACAGCCCCTGCCGTTGTGCGGATCGCAGTAACCTTGGCGGATGTCAGAACATCGCCGCCCGCATCCCGCACCCGCTGCGCCATTCGCTGGCAGACACGCTTGTAATCCGTGATCCCTGCCTCCGTCACGTGGATGGCGCGGATCCCGCGCACGTGCGGCTCCAGCTCCCGCAGTCGCTCCGGCCCCACCACCTCGTGTGCGACGCCGTTGGCCCCGGCGCGGTCGACCAGTTTTTGCAACGCGGGCAGCTCCCCCTCGGAAACCGCGACAATCACCTTGCCGCAGATGTCGAACGGGATGTCCTCCTCCATGCAAAACTTCTCCATGGCCACCTTGCCCTCGCGGCAATTGCGCGCTTTCAGCGATCCGGGTTTGTAATAGATTCCCGAATGGATCACGCCGGAATTGTGGCCCGTCTGATGATGGGCCAGCGTGGATTCCTTCTCCAGCACCACCACCTTTTTACCCGGATTCCTCCGCACCAACTGCAGCGCCGTGGCCAAGCCCACGATTCCCCCACCCACTACGACGATGTCCTGCCTTCCCATGGCTCCCCCGTGTCCGTGTAAATCCTAGAATAGATTCCTGTTCCAATTCTTACCCACCCAATGTTACGCTTAGCGAGAATTGCAACCGCAGGATTTGATGTGCCGAATCATCGAGCAGTCCACAGACGCGATCATTGCGGTTGATGGCTCCGGCGTGGTCCAGTACGTCAATCCGGGGGCCGAGCGCCTCTTCGGCTATGACCTTATCGACTATCGGCAGACAAGCCTCCACGACATGTTCCACGGTGCTCGCTGCGCACCGGGACCCTCCGGCTGTGACCTCCTTAGGCTTGCCCATACCCACGAAACCCTCGTCGACCTAGAAACAACCGTCTTCGACCGTCAGGGCAATCCATTGCAAGTTTCGTTGTCTACCGGCCCCCTGGACCTGGGTGGCGGAACCACCGGATTCCTGCTCACATTCCGTGACTGCACCCGGCGCCGCCTGGACCAGACTGCCGCCCATGAAGTACACGATGGAGTTCAAGGCTTGGCCGAGGCCGATGTTGTCGGGATCGTCTATGGCGACCGCAACACCGTTCGGGGTGCAAACGACTACTTCCTTCGAATGCTCGGCTACACCCGCTCCGAGATCGAGGCCGGCATCGCCACGTGGGCCGGGATAACGGCACCGGAACACCTGTCTTCCTGCACCAAGGTCCTCGATGTAATCGAACGTACCGGCCTATGCCCTACGTTTGAGAAGGAGTACATGCGCCGGGATGGCACCCATGTGCCGGTCCTGATCGGCGGCATCCGGACACACCCGCCGCTCGGTGCCGCGCCGGAGGCGGACTTCCAATTTCTCGTCATGGTGGTGGATCAGACCGAGCGTAAGGCACTAGAGCAGCGGGTCCAGCAAGCAGAAAAACTGGAGGGCATCGCCGTTCTCGCGGGCGGGGTGGCCCACGATTTCAATAACTTGCTCACGATCATCGGCGGCTACTCCCGCCTACTGCTCGACAAATTTCCCGAAGGCATCTATCCGCACGACCAAATCAACGAAATCGACGTTGCCGCAACCAAGGCTATGGAGTTGACACGTCGCCTCATGGCTTTCAGCCGCCGCCAGACCGGGGAGCCAACAGTAATCCACCTCCCCGGATTCGTCCACGGCATTCGCCACAAACTGCCAGCCGCTATCGGCAGCAACGTAAATCTCGTCATCTCCGCAGCGCCCGATACCGGCCATGTCCGCGTCGATCCCGATCAAATCGAACTGCTGATCAAGCATCTCGTGGAAAATGCCTGCGACGCCATGCCAGAGGGCGGCAAGCTGTTTATCGAAACATCCCGGATCTCCGTCGCCACGCCATTCGCGGCGATGTGCCTCGGCACGCCCGAGGGCACCTACGCCATGCTCGCCGTGAGCGACACCGGCCAGGGAATGTCGCCGGAAGTGCAGGCCCGCATTTTCGAACCGTTCTTCACCACCAAGCCGCACGGAAAAGGAACGGGATTGGGCCTGTCCACGGTCTACGGCATTGTCAAGCAGAGTGGCGGCCATATTCGGGTTCACAGCACCATCGGACTCGGCACCGCCATCCGCGCATTTTTCCCCGTGGCCCAGACCAGCTCGATCCTGGACCGCGCGCTCCCGACTGAATCGGGCTCGGGAGGCCACGAAACGATCCTAACTGGTGGACGATGAAACCGGGCTGCGGAAATACGTCCGTGAATTGCTGGACGCCCAAGGCTACACCACCTTGGACGCATCCAACGGAACCGATGCCGTCCTGATTGCTGAGCACTACAAGGGACGAATCGACCTCCTGCTGACCGATATTGTCCTGCCCGGGATGAGCGGTGTCGAGATCATCCAGAACGTGCGCGAACTCCGGCCCAATATCCCCGTAGTGCGCATGTCCGGCTATACGGACCGCTTCGGGATCAACATGGACGCCGACACACCATATATCCAGAAGCCCTTCAGCGAGGCGCAGTTGCTCCGTTGTGTCCGCGCAGCACTGGAATCGGCCCCGGAACCGGGCAGCTAAACCAACAGCTTTCTGACCACATTCCCCGCTACATCGGTCAGCCGGAAATTCCGGCCCATGTAGTTGTAGGTCAGCTTCGTGTGGTCCAACCCCAGGCAATGCAACAGGGTCGCCTGCAGATCATGGATGTGGACCGGGTCCTCGTCAATGTGGAAGCACAGATCGTCGGTCTTGCCGAGAGTCAATCCCGGCTTGATTCCGCCCCCCGCCATCCACATGCTGAATGCCAGCGGATGGTGGTCGCGCCCGGCGTTGTCGGCCTCCGACGGATTCCGGATCTCGCACATCGGCGTACGCCCGAATTCCCCGCCCCAGACCACCAGCGTGTCCTCCAGCATCCCGCGCTGCTTTAAGTCCTTGATGAGCGCGGCGGCCGGCTGGTCGGTGATGTCGCAGTTCTTCTTCAGCTTCTTGTCGATGTTGGTGTGGTCGTCCCAACTGGCGTGCATCATCATCACGCACCGGACGCCACGCTCCACCAACCTACGGGCCAGCAGGCAGTTGGTGGCGAAGGGTTTGGTCGGTTCCTTGTCCACGCCGTACATCTCCAGCGTTTCGTTGGACTCCTTCGAGAAATCCAGCAGTTCCGGTGCCGCCATCTGCATCTTGAACGCCATCTCGTAGGAATTGATGCGCGACGCGATCTCGCGGTCCCCGGTCTTCTCCTGGTGCTCCCTGTTCAAATCACCCAAGGCGTCCAGCGTGGCCCGCTGCACGTCGCGGGTAACACCCTGCGGATTCGAGAGGTACAGGATCGGGTCGCCCGAACCGCGGAACATGGTCCCGCCGTAGGTCGACGGCAGGAAGCCGCTGGAAAAATTCGATTCGCCCCCGCTGGTGCCCGCCCCGGAACTCAGCACCACAAAACCGGGCAGATTCCGCGACTCGCTGCCCAACCCGTACTGCACCCACGCCCCCATGCTGGGCCGGCCCACCTGCAGCGTCCCGGCAAACAGCATCAACTGGCCCGGATGGTGGTTGAAGGCCTCCGTGTGCATCGTCCTGACGACGGCGATGTTGTCGGCAACCTCGCCGAGGTGCGGCAGGTAGTCGCTGATCTCAATTCCAGATTGGCCGTGCTTGCGGAACTGCCGACGGCTGGCCAGAACGGCGGCAGTGGGCTTGATGAACGCCAACTGGAGGTTTTTGGTGAGCGACTCCGGCAACGGCTTGCCGTCCCACTTGGCCAGTTCCGGCTTGGGATCGAACAGATCCAGCTGACTGGGTCCGCCCTCCATGAACATGAAAATGATGTTCTTCGCCTTGGGCGCGAAATGCGGCTTGCGCGGTGCCAAGGGATCCACCATTCCGGCCTCGGCAGCCCGCCCCTCCTGCTGCAGGAGCTGGGCGAGAGCAATGGTCCCGATCCCGCCCGCCGTCTCCCGGAAGAACGAGCGCCTGGACTGTATCTTGCGGAAAAGCCGGTCGTTCAGGGCAGTGTTCATGATGTCGCCTGTATCGATTCTATATCGCAATCCCTGGCCGTCAACGCTGGCATTTGGAGCAGTAGTGGGTACCCCGTTGCGCCACAAGAATCCGCACAATCGTCGAGCCGCAAACCACGCACGGCTGGCCGTCACGCTGGTAGACACGGTGGGATGCCTGGAAATCGCCCTTCCGACCCTCGGCGTCCACATAGTCCGAAACCGACGACCCCCGGCTATCAATCGCCTCTGTCAAAACCTCGCGCACGGCATCGCGCAACTTTGCCACACGAACCCGGCCAATCGACGAGGCAACCGTTGTGGGCCGAATGCCCGCGCGGAACAGCGCCTCGTCCGCGTAGATATTGCCCACGCCGCGCAGTACGGACTGGTTGAGCAATGCGGCCTTCACCGGGGAGCGTTTCGCCCTGAGCCTGGCGGCAAAATCATCCAAGGTAATTTCCAGCGGCTCAGGTCCCAGCAAACCGAGTCGCTCCGGCAAGGTCGGGCCATATTCGATGCGCCCAAACTGGCGCGGATCGTCGTAAAGGAGAGTGACCCGGTCCAAGTTGA
>CAIYDY010000339.1 GCA_903925015.1 uncultured Acidobacteriia bacterium | reverse complement strand
GTCTTGATCCGGGGATATTGAACAGTACCGTCGTTGTCACCGCATCCAATCCACACCGTCGGCACCTTGGCGTTGAAGCCCTTGGCGTCGGCGAGCACGGCTTTGAACCGCGTATCGAAATCCCGTGGCAGGCCGGGGCTGAAGATGCCCAGCGCCGAGAACAATTCGGGATGGGTGAAGCCGGTGAAAATCGTATGGCCGCCACCCATCGAAAGCCCCGCCAGCGCGCGGTTTTTCGAGCCCGCCGCAATGCGGTACGTCCCTTCGATCCCTGGAATCACTTCCTTCGTCAGGTACTGCTCGAAAAGCTCGTTGTTGGTCGGCCCGGTCGGCGTGGTCCCGAACGGCAGCGAATGCCCGGCGGGCATCACCACCACCATCGGCTGCGCCTTGCCGTCGGCAATCAGGTTGTCCAAGATCAGGTTCGCCCGGCCAGCGTTGGTCCATGATTCCGGGATATCACCACTCCCGTGCACCAAGTACAGCACCGGATACTTCTTGGCCTTGTCCTTCTCATACCCCGGCGGCAGGTAGAGCACGATCCGCTCCGTTCGGTTCAAGATGGCCGATTTCCGCCATTCGGTCACCACAGTGCCGTGCGGCACGTCGCGGACTTCCCACGCTGCGGGTGCGGCTGCCGGAATCTCTACCAGGCTCGCCGACGTCCGCTGCCGCAACTTCACCACCGGATTTATGGGATCGGCCACGGCAAGACCGTCCAAATTGAAGAAATACAGGTGGCCGTTCGGCTCCAATGGCCCGACTGTGATGGTCCAGATTCCATCCGCACCCTTCTTCATGGGTTCCGGTTTGCCAGGAGCCATCCAGTCACCGTAGAAAGTGACCTCGTTCGCCTTGGGGGCTTTGATCCGGAAGGTAGCTGTGCGGTCCGTGTGGACCTCCGGCGAAACGGTCCCATCCGGAGGCGGGGCCTGGGCATTCAGAAGGCTGGCGGCGACAAGGCCGAGTAGAACTTTGGGGAGACTGTGGCGCATGGATTGCTCGCCAACAATCTTATCGTGGTTCCCGGTCGCAACCGCTATCCTGTAAGTCTGGAGACGATTCGAACATGAAAATGACTGGCAACACCATTCTGATCACGGGCGGTGGCTCGGGCATCGGGCGTGGACTCGCCGAGGCCCTGCATGCACTCGGGAACCATGTCGTCATCGCGGGGCGGCGCAAGGATCTTCTTGACGGCGTGACTGCCGCCAATCCCGGCATGGAATCGCTCACCGTGGACCTGACCGATTCCGAAAGCACGCTGGCCTTTGCCAACGAGGCCGCCAGCCGTTACCCTGCGCTGAACGTCCTGATCAACAACGCGGGAATTATGAAGGCCGAGAACCTGCGGGAGCCATCCGGAGACCTCTCCGATGCGGAATCGATGGTAGTCACCAATCTGCTCGCCCCGATCCGGCTCACAACCGCACTGCTCCCTCTGCTCAAGAGTCAGGCAGAAGCCACGGTCATGATGGTAACCTCGGGCCTAGCCTTTATGCCGCTGGCCATGACTCCGACCTACTGCGCCACCAAGGCCGCGATCCACTCCTACACGCAGTCGCTCCGGTACCAGCTCAAGGGCACGTCCGTCGGTGTCTTGGAACTTCCGCCGCCGTATGTGCAGACGGAGTTGATGGGCCCCCACCAAGCCACCGATCCGCGCGCCATGCCCTTGGGCGAATTCATTGCCGAGGTCATGCAAATCCTGACCACGCAACCGGAGGCGGTCGAAATCTGCGTCCAGCGCGTGCTCCCCTTGCGTCTTGCCGAAAGCAAGGGCCCTGCGGCGTACGCGCAGATGTTCGAGGGCTTCAACGCGTCCATGCATGCGGACTAGTCGCGTCTAGCCGTAAGCCTCCGCAATCAAACCCTCCAAGTATTTCTTGGATTCCAAAATATCCAGCTCCTGCTTGGCACCTTCGATCTCCCGCTCAATCGTCATCGGGCCGTGGTAATTCACGGCCTTGAGCTTCTTCAGCAGGGCCTTGAAATCCACCCTCCCCTGCCCGATCGCCACTTCCTTGCCAAGATTCTTCGGATCCGTCGGGAACATCCCGTCCTTCGCGTGCATGCCACGGACATACTTCCCGAGCACATCCATCGCGTCCACCGGATTCCCCTTCCCGTACAGAATCAGATTCGCCGTATCCAAGTTGACGAAAAGGTTTCCCGTACCCACCGTCTCGATCAACCGCAGCAGCGTCACGGGGCTCTCCTGGCCTGTCTCCAGCAACAGCGTGCGGCCCTTGGATTGGAAGTGGGTAGCGATCTCCTTCACCGCGTCCACAACCTCGCCGAACAAAGGGTCACCCGGATATTCCGGAACAAACCCGATGTGCGTCTGCACAGACGCCACCCCTGCCGCCTGCGCGAAATCCGCCGCCGCCTTCAACGCGTCAATCCGGGCCCGCCGCGTTTCCCTGGGAACCACGCCGATGGTCGCTGGACCCTCGTAGAAATCCCACACCATCCGCCCTGGGCCCAATTCCATTACGGCCGTGGCCTCCACCCCATGCTTGGTCAGCGCGGCCTTCAGTGCCGGGATATCCGACATCGTCATCGGCCGCACCCCGATTTGACAGGTCGAGAAGCCCAGTTTCTTCACTCTCGCGATGGTGGAATCCGGTGTTTCGCCCGCCCGAACGCGCGTTACAACTCCCAGCCGAATCGGAAACTCGGCTGCGCGCAAAGCCACCGCCGTCACCGCCGCGCTCCCCAGGAACATTCTTCGATCCACGTTTTCCCTCCGTCGATCCTCGATTTTACCCCCATGCCTTTACCCGAACGCAGCCGAACGCCGGACTGCGCCCGCCGCAACTGGTAAAATAGCGCCTTGCCCCCCACCCCACCCCAATCCAGACAGACCCGCCCCACCTCGTGGCCCCTCATCTATTTGGCGGTGGCATTGACCACCTCGGCCACCCTCCTTTTGGAGCTCTCGCTGACCCGGATCTTCTCGGTGGTTTTCTACTACCACTTCGCCTTCCTGGCCATCTCAATCGCCCTCTTCGGCCTGGGAGTTGGCGGCGTCCTCTCCTACACGCTCTCCGGCTGGAAGCTTCCGCTCTACCGCAAACTGGGCGTACTCAGTCTGGTCACCGGTGCGCTCGCTGTCGACGTTCTGGTAGTCATCCTGAGCCGGGGTGCCGATATCGGCCCTGCCGAATTTGCCCTGATCTATTTCGTGAACTCGCTGCCGTTCATCGGCGCGGGCATCATTATTTCGTTGGTGATCTCGGAGACCATCGAGCGCGTCGACCGTGTATACTTCTACGACCTGCTCGGTGCCGCCGCGGGCTGCCTCGGTCTGGTGGCACTTCTGAATTCCGTTGGTGGTCCCAACACCGTCATCGCGGTCTCGATCCTCTTCGCCGCCGCCGGAGCCGTCTGGTTCGCGATTGACGGCTACAAGCTGGGTCGGATCGTCAGTGTCGGTGTCGGAATCGCCTTCACCATCCTGATCATCGTCAACACCCGCTTTCACGCCATCGAAGTCCATTACGCCAAGGGCCAGAAACTGCGCGACGAGCAGTTCATCAAGTGGAACCCCATCTCCCGCATCGGCCTCGCCAAGGAAAGCAATGCCAAGGACGCCGGCGAGATGATCTACATCGACGCCGACGCCTCCACCGCCATCGCCAAGTTCGACTTCGCCCACCTGACCCCCGACAACCTGCGCGACCTGATGCACCAGGGCCCCGGCCTCCCCTACAATCTCCGTCCCGGTGCCAAGACCCTGATCATCGGACCCGGCGGCGGCTGGGACGTCTCCCGCGCCCTCGCCTCCGGCAGCAAGGACGTCACCGGCGTCGAAATCAACCCGATCATCGCCAACACGATCATGCGGCAGAAGTTCCCGGAGCTGAGCAACAACCTCTACTTCCGTCCCGAAGTCCACATCAACGTCGAAGACGGCCGCAGTTTCGTGCGCCGCAGTCCTGAAAAGTACCAGGTGATCCAAGCGACCTTGGTCGATACCTGGGCCTCCACTGCCGCTGGAGCCTTTGCCCTTTCGGAAAACAACCTCTATACGACCGACGCGTTCTACGACTACTTCTCGCACCTGACTCCCGACGGCGTCCTGACCTTCACCCGCTGGGGTTTCGACCCCCCACGCGAGTCCCTGCGGCTTCTCTCCCTCGCCATGTCAGCCCTCAAGGATCTTGGCGAAACCGACCCCGAAAAGCACGTGATCGTGGGTCGTGCAGGTGGCAAAGCGGATCTCGCTGGTTGGGGTGCCACCGACACGGTCGTGTTCTCACGCAAGGCGTTCACGGAATCCGATATCGCCAAGACCAAGGTATTCCTTTCCGAGGCGGGGATGTACCCCGTCTACCTGCCCGGTGATGCCCCTGTGAATCCCTTCGGCCAGCTCTTGCTCGCCAAGGATCCGGCGGCCTTCCAGCGCGATTACCAATACGACATTTCGCCCGTGGGCGACAACCGCCCGTTCTTCTTCTACACCGTACAGCCGCGCGACGTGGCGGCGTTCCTCTTGGGTACCGGCGGCAAATCCGCCGATGCAAAAGTCAACGTGGCCGTCCCGAAGCTCTTCTCGGCACTTTTCGTCAGTTTGATTGCGGTCGGAATCATCCTGATTCTCCCCCCGCTGCTTCTTGGAACCCGCCTCCCCACCCAGCGGTCGGTTCGCGGCTTCCTTTTTTACTTCCTCGCCATCGGAGTCGGCTACATCCTGATCGAGGTCGCGCTGATCCAAAAGTTCGTGCTCTTCCTGGGACATCCCACCTACGCTTTGACCGTGGTCATTTTCGCGATGCTGGTGGCGAGTGGCGCCGGCAGTTTCGCCAGCCGCAGCCTGGTCGGCGACCGCCGGGGCCGCCTGTTGACCGCCCTCGGACTCGTAGCCGTATTCGTGGCGATCCTTTCCGCCGTACTGCAACCCGTTTTGAGCGGCAGCGTCGGCCTCCCGTTGCCCGTCAAGATGCTCGCGACCGTGGTCATGATCGCGCCGGTCGGATTCGTCATGGGGCTTCCGTTCCCATCCGGCCTCGGCTTCTTGGAACGCGGACACAGCCCCTCCGTGCGCTGGGCATGGTCTCTGAATGCGGCCGCGTCGGTCCTCGGCTCCGTCGGTGCCTTGGTTCTTGCACTCTACGTCGGCTTGGTCGGCACCCTGCTGGTGGGCGGCGGGCTCTACTTGGTTGCCCTCGCGGTTGCCGCGATGAGCTCCATTGTCCGCCCTGCAAACGCAGCATGAAGCAGTTTCACGACCGCGTCGCAGTCGTAACCGGTGCCGCCAGCGGCATCGGGCGCGCGCTGGCCGAACGTTTCGCCGAAGAGGGCATGCGGCTGGTTCTTGCCGATGTTGATGGGGTCGCCCTCGCCGGTGTCGCAAATGCCTTGGGGGTCGAGGGGGCAACCATCCTACCCGTCAACACTGATGTCTCCAAGGCTGCGGATGCAGCTCACCTCGCCGACGCCGCATGGTCCGCCTTCGGAGCCGTCCATCTTCTCTGCAACAACGCCGGAATCGCCTGCGAGGGCGTCCCCGCATGGGAACAGACTCCCGAGACCTGGACCCGCATCCTCGGCGTGAACCTCTGGGGTGCCATCAACGGCGTCCGAGCCTTCGTCCCGCGCATGATCGCCGACGGCCACGAAGGCCACATCGTCAACACCGCCTCGGCCGCAGGACTCCGCACCGGCCCCTTCGTCTCCCCTTATTACGCGTCCAAGCACGCAATCGTGGCCTTCACCGAATCGCTCCATTTTGACCTGCAACTGGCCGAATCCAAGCTCAAAGTTTCCGCCCTGTGCCCGGCCTTCGTCAAAACCAGCATCGCCGACCATTCCCCCGGCTTTCCGCCCGCCATGCGCGCCCGTGTGGAAACCGGAATGGAGCCCCGCGTCATCGCCCAACGCGTCCTCGAAGCCGTGCGCGAGGAAAAATTTTGGATTCTCACCCACCCCGAGTTCGACGAATTGATCCGCACCAGGTTCGAGGGGATGCTGCAGGGCGAAAATCCGGCTCCCCACATCTTCGGCGCAACGGCCCCAATCGATTAATCCGAAACTCCCATAGACCCTATCGACATAGGGTATACTGGTCGGAGTGGAAATTCTGGCCGGATTCATCATTGCGTTGGCAATCGGACTCACCGGAGTCGGAGCGGGAAGTATTACGGCTCCCATCCTGATTTTGTTCTTCCACCAGTCCGCCTCTGATGCTGTAACCACCGCGCTCGTGTTCGGAACTGTGGTCAAACTGGTCGCCACGCCAATCTACTTCGCACGCGGCCACATCAACTTCCGGGTTCTGAAGTTCATGGCGCTGGGGGGGCTGCCCGCCACCGTGATCGGAAGTCTCCTACTAAGCCAGTTCGATAAAAAAGCGATGACGCAGCCGATTCTGCTCATCGTCGGGATCACCGTCATCATTTCCGCAGCCGGAACGCTCTGGCGCAGCCTGTACCGTGATGGAATTGCATCGAAGCCTGTCGATGTCAAATGGCTCCCGTGGATCGTTGCCCCTATCGGCTTCGAGGTTGGCTTTTCCTCCGCTGGTGCCGGTGCGCTCGGCTCGGTGGCACTGATGCGCTTCACCTCGCTATTGCCTGCCGAAATTGTTGGCACCGACCTGGCCTTCGGGCTCCTGCTCTCGATCTTTGCCGGTGGAATCCACGCCGGAATGAACGGAGTGCCCTTCCAAATCCTTGGCCAGCTCCTGATCGGCGGCATCCCGGCGGTCATCCTCGGGACCCAGCTGGCAAAAGTCCTGGCCCCGCGCAAGATGCGTCTTGCGCTTTGCGTGTGGCTCATCTATATTGGTGGAAATCTGGCGTGGCGCTCGCTGGAAACTCCAGCCAAGTCCCCAGCCAAACCCGCGCTCGCCACCACCGCCCGCTAGCAGCTCAGTGCTGTTCGGCCTTCTTCTGCTCTGCAATCGTCCGACCGATGTCGGAATCGGGCCGGACTGGTTCGATGAACAGAATGCTCTGGCGGCTCAGCACCATGAACTCCGGTGCGTGCAGTTCCTTGCCCCTGCGAACCAGAACGTTGGAGACCTGCCTGGTCTCCGGAATCTCTTTCCGGACAACGTAAAACACATCCCGCAGCACCGGATAGAGCCCCGAGGCATTCTCCAGCTTGCCGTAATACACCTGTCCGCCATTCAGCACAACCGCTTGGTAGGCGGTCGGGAACTTCGGCTCGGCACCCGCGCGGTAGTTTTGAAACACCACCACGCCGACCATCAAGACCAACGCCCCAAGTAGACCCGCTATAACTTTCTGCATGCCTACCGCCCGGCGGAACGCTTCCGCCGGATCACCGGCAGCACCAGCAGTCCCAAGCATCCCAACGCGATCGTGGACGGCTCGGGTGCCGCCATTACATCCGTTACATCCGTGTACGTGCCATCGAACGAGGCCACCGCGGCGTTCCCGTTCACTGTCGTCCGGCCGAGCAACGACCGGAAGGTCGCGTCCGACGTCAGGTTCCCGGCAATCCGGATCGCATAGCCCGGAGAAACGCTATCGGAATAATCGAGGATCGCCAGGGTCTTGCCCGCCGTAATGGTACCCAAGCCGCTGAATGTCAGTGACGAGGCATCCAGATCCAGTGTGGAGTTATCGCTCAGACCCAGCGCTGAAAAGCTCTGCCCGTTCGCCCCGCCCGCATTGGCCGTTTCCAGAGTCCCGCCGTTCAGCTGCAGGCTGCTCGACGATGACACCCGGTTGGCCCCACTCAGCTTCAAAGTGCCGCCACTGACCTTCGTAGTTCCGGTATAGGTGTTCACGCCGGAAAGCGTAACCATGCCGCTGAGGATCTCCACCGCGCTGAAATTCGAAAGCACATTGCTGTACGCGAAGTTGTTCCCGGTACCCGGCGCAATCGACAACAGGTTGGTTCCCCCAACACCGCCGTTCACGTCGCCGAGAATCGAGGCGCTGCCGCCGCTGATGCTCATCGTGTTGTTTCCGGCCCCGAGGTTCACGGCGACGCCGCTGCTGCTGCCGTTGATGGTGCCCGAATTGGTCAAGCTGTCGTTGTCCGCGCCCGTCAGGATCGCCGCCGAAGCGCTGCCGCCGCCCTGAATGGTGCCGCCCGCCAGATTGGTAATCGAAACCGTGTGGCCGCTCGCCGGACCATCCACAAAAATGGCCGATTCGCTCTGGCCCTGGATCAGACCACCCGAACGGTTGATCACCGTCGCGTCGCCGTAAATCGCCTCCCGCGTTCCGGCAAGCGCTCCACTCGTCACATCATTGCCCAGCAACGAGATCCCGATGCCGACCGCATTGGTATTCCCGTTCGCAACCAGGCCCTTGATCGTGCCGGAGTTGTCTATCGAGCCGCCGCCAACCGTGATGCCTTCACTATGTGCCGGCGAATTTGCGATGGAACTGACCGCATTGTAGGAAACGATGGTACCCGTGTTGACGATGTTTACCAGGCCGTCCACGTCAATTCCGTCGCCATCGCCGGTCACGCCATACCCGCTGATGGTGCCGGCATTCGTGATGCCCACTACTTGATTCGAATTGAAGCCGTCCAAGTTGATCCCGGAACCGTCCTTGCCCTGGATGGTCGCATTCACAGTGTTCGAGATGGTCGCCGTGTAGCTGACCGTACCGTTCAAAGCGCCACCAGTGATTCCGTGGCGCGAACCCTCGATCAGCCCGCTGCCGGAATTGTTCACCGTGAAGCCGAGGTTGTTCTGCCCGTCGATGCCGTCGCTGGAATTTCCGGTGGTGCTGGTCGTGGTCGACTTGATCGTGCCGGAATTATTGATGGTTCCATTCACGCCGGGACGAACAGCGTCCGCATCCAACGCCAGCAACTGGCCGGTTGAGAAGTTATTGATCACGTTCGTCCCGGTGGTGATCGGGTTGAAGTCAACCGCCTGCGAACCACCCTTCGAGGGGTTCAACGAATTCAAGGTCCCGTAATTGTTCAGCGTGACGTTGACGTTGGCTCTGTCGCCGCGCAGAACATCAGCGTCGGCCGCTTGGATCAATGCCGTCGCGTTCGATGCGCTTCCGTTGTTGATCACAAGGCCGGTCACGTTGCTGCTGACGAACACCGCGCGACCGGTCCCGGTCTGGGAAATCGTACCGAGGTTCGTCAACGTGGCGCTGTTGCCACTGATCGAAACGGGTATGTTTGTGCTGCTACCCGTCAAGGTCGCCCCGGAGCTCACGGAGCCTGTTTGCGACGTCCCGCTCAGAGTCTGCGCCGTTGTGTTGGTGCCGCTGGCGACGCTGAACGAGGCCGCTTCAGCTCTTGGCAGAGCCGCGAGGGCGGCTATCAGGAAAAACTTGTTGCGGATAGCGGACATGGTGCAGGTGGACCTTTCAGACGGATGTCTTCGGAGAATAGCAACTGAAAGTTACAACATAATTACTTTGCGCCACCCCACCTTGTCCAATCTGATAGCATTGTCCCCATCGAGTTGCCCAGCAGGGCAAAGAAAGAGGTTAGCTCCAATGAAAGTCTTCCCGACTCCCGGCACCGTCCGCAGGGCGTCCGCCATCCTTGCGTCCGCCCTGTTATGGGCGGGTCTGGCCTTCTCCCAAGCCGTGAACGGAACCATCGTTGGCACCGTTACGGACTCCCAGGGCGGTTCCATCGCCAATGCCAAGATCACCTTGGTGGAGACCAACACCAAGATTGTCCGCACCCGCCAAACGAACGAAAGTGGCAGCTACGGCTTCCCCGACCTCCCTCCCGGCACCTATTCCGTGGAAGCCCAGACCGCCGGCTTCAAGAAGGAACTCAAAACGGGCATCCTCCTCGAGGCCAACACCAGCCCCCGCGTCGATCTCCGCCTCGAGCCCGGTGAAGTCAACCAGACCATTGAAGTTTCCGCCAGCGGTGCCATCCTCCAGACCGAACGCGCCGACACCGGCCGCGTCATCGATGGCCAGATGGTCTCCGAACTGCCCCTCGGCGTGAACCGCAACTTCCAGAGTCTGTTGGACTTGGTCCCCGGTACTTCCGTCGAGACCTTCCAGCACTCCCAGGCCTTCAACGCGTCCAGCTCGCTCCAGACCAATGTCAACGGTCAGCCCCGCATGGGCAACAACTACCAGATTGAAGGCATCGACAACAATGAGCGCACCGGTCTGCTCCAAATTCTGATCACCCCGGCCGAAGCTATCCAGCAGGTCAGCGTCTCCACCACGAACCACGATCCCGAACTTGGCCGCGCCACCGGTGCCGTTGCCAACGTAATGCTCAAGTCCGGCACCAACTCCTTCCATGGAGCCGCCTACGAGTTCCTCCAGAACAGCGCCCTCGATGCCCGCGCCTACTTCACCCCCACGGTCGGCCACCTTGCCTACAACCAATGGGGCGGGAACGTCGGTGGTCCCGTAAAGAAGAACAAGCTCTTCTTCTTCGCCAACTACGTTCGCAGCGACGACCACGAAGCCAACACCAACCAGACCAACATCCCCAGCGTCCCCTTCACCCAAGGCGATCTCAGCGGCGATCCCGGCCACCAGGTTTACGACCCCGCCAGCGGAAAACAAGACGGCTCAGGCCAAAATCGCGTCCCGTTCCCCGGCAACATCATTCCCCAGAGCCGCATCAACCCCGTCTCCAAGAAGATCCTCAGCTTCCTGCCAGCCACCAACGAGCCCTTCGTTCCCACCTCGCAGACCAACGACTACTTCGCGCTCCTGCCCTTCCAGAAAATCACGGACCAAGTCGATTCCAAGATGGACTGGAATCTCAGCGACCGGAACCGCATCAGCGGCCGGTTCAGCTTCGCCCGTCCCCACAGCTTCCAGGCGCCGATCTTCGGCGATGCCGGCGGCCCTGCCCAAGGCGCTTTTGAAGACCATGCCGTCCAGAAGACCTATTCAACCGGTTTGAACTGGAACCGCGTCGTCAGTCCGACTGTTGTCACCGAAGTTCGCGTCGGCGTCGCGCACTACCACAATGACGCGTTCCAATGGGACTACGGCAAGAACGATTCCGATGCCGTCGGCGTCCCCGGCGTCAACCTTGGGCCGTTCACTTCTGGTTTCGTGGGAATCACCATCAACGGCTATTCGAGCCCCCTGTTCGGCTATTCCGCCAGCCTCCCATGGGACCGCGCCGAGGCCAACATCGATTTCGTAAACTCCTGGACCAAGATCTACAAGAACCACACGATCAAGTTCGGTGTCGACGTACGCCGTCTGCGGGATGACCTCCTCCAGGACCAGACCTTCAGCCCGCGCGGAGTGATCACCTTCAGCACGCAGCAAACGGCGCTCCAGACCTGCACCGGCGGCAACACGAATCCACCCACGGGCTGCTCCGGCTCCTCGCAGGGTATTGCCAACGACATGGCCAGCTTCCTGCTGGATGTCCCCAGCCAGGTGGCCCGCGACGTCAATACCTACTTCCCGGCCCTTCGTCAAACGCAGGTCTTCACCTACATCGCAGACAATTGGCAGGTCACCCCGCGACTCACCGCAACCATGGGTGTCCGCTGGGAATACTACGGGCCACCCACGCCGCACTTTGCAGGAGGGTTCTCCAACTACAACCCCAACAACAACACCTTGGTGCTGGCGGGTATCGGCGGCAACCCCATGGACATGGGCCTGCAAAAGCGCTTCAAGTATTTCGCCCCCCGGCTTGGCCTCGCCTACCGCACCGACGACAAGACCGTCATCCGTGCTGGCTTGGGCATCAGCTATACGCCATTCCCGGACAACAACTGGGCCTACAACTTCCCGGTTCGCGCGAACAACTCGTACGTCGCGCCCAGCGGTTCGGACAACTACGCGCCTGCGGTCCTGCCCAGCGGCTTGGCTCCAACCTTCCAAAACGGCTTCCCTGCGCCGGACCCGGTCGTGGTGCCGCAAAACGGCATCATCACCAATCCGAATCCAACTACGGCCCAGAACGTGATTCCGCTCAACTACAAGAACGGTTACATCGAAAGCTGGAACCTCGCCATCCAGCGCCAGCTCCCGTTGAAGTTCAGCATCGACGTCGCCTATGTCGGCAGTCACGGTGTCGACACCCCTGCCGCCATCAACCTCAACGCCGGGCAAACCATCGGTGCCGGTAGCGCGGGGCAGCCTTTCTACGCCAAGTACGGGACCACCGCATCGGTCACCCAGTATTTTGCGGGCTTCTCCTCCTCCTACCACTCCCTCCAAGTGAAGTTTGACCGCAAGATGTCCAACGGGCTTGCCATCACCACGGCGTTCACGTGGCAACGCGCCATGGACTTCCAGGGTGGCGACGACGGCGGTCTGGCGTTCTATGCAGGTCAGGGCATCGGCCGGAACTACGCGCGTGCCGATTTCGACCGCAAGTTCAACTTCATCCAGAGCTACATCTACCAGCTGCCGTTCGGCAAGGGCAAGCAATACTTCGCCAACAGCCCGGTCGGCAAGGTTCTTGGCGGATGGCAGGTTACGGGCATTCTTTCCGCCCGCACCGGAACGCCGCTCACCTTTACGGGGAGCAACTCGCTGAACTTGGGCAGCGGTGGCACGGCCACCCTCGACCAAGTCGCCCCGGTCCAGGTTCTCGGCGGTATTAACACCGGCAACCCCTGGTTCTCCACCTCCAGCTTCGCCCGGGCGGCGACCAACGTCCAAGGCACCTCCGGCCGGAACACCTTCACCGGCCCCGGTCTGTTCTCTCTGAACTTGGGCCTCTCGCGCTGGATCACCATCCGCGAAGGCATCAAGCTGCAGCTGCGGGCTGATTCGCTCAACGTGACCAATACGCCGCAGTTCTCGAATCCGAACACCGGCTTCGGCTCCAACTTCGGCTTCATCACGGGCACCATCGGTTCCGGAACGGGTGTGAATGGCACTGGCGGCGGCCGCGTTGTTACGGCGGCTGTCAAGGTTACCTTCTAGCCCCGACCGAAACGAATCTCCGCATGGGACGTCTGTTATCCTGATGCAGCGTCCCCATGCGGTTGACTAAGCTCGCGATTGCCGGATTCCTGGGCTTGACGGCTGTCGGCCTATTGGTCGCACAAAAAGCCTTCCGCGAATATCCAGGCATTGAATACGAGAATTTCGACCTGCCCTCGGACTACCGGCAGAAGACCGAGTGGACCCGCGCCCGCTTGCGCTATCCCGACGTCGTCGGCTACCCCTTCAAGTCCCTGCTCATGGACAACGGGAAGGAATTTCCTGGCTATTGGTCCATGGACTACCCACGCTCCGACCGCCACTTGTTGGAAGGTGTCCGCCGACTCACCCGAATTGATGCCCGCTCCGTCGAGCAGGTTGTAACTCTTGATGGCTCCGACGACATCTACAATTGGCCCGTCATGTACGCCGTCGAAGTAGGCCACTGGGCCCTTCCCGACAACCAGGCTGCCCAACTGCGCGAGTACCTGGAACGCGGCGGCTTCCTGATGGTGGATGATTTCCACGGCTTTCAGGAATGGGCCCAATTTGAGGAAGGTCTGCGCCGTGTCCTCCCGGGCAAGACTTGGAGGGAAATCGACAACAACGACCCAGCCTTCCATATCCTCTACGACCTCAATGAGCGCTTTCAAGTCCCCGGTGCCCAGTTCTTCGATAGCGGCCAGACCTATGAAAAGGGAGCCACCGGTAAGGAGCCCCACTTTCGCGCCGTCTATGACGACAAGGGCCGCATGATTGTCGCTATCTGCCACAATATGGATCTGGGCGACGGTTGGGAGCATTCCGACGAGCCCCGGTATCTGGAAAAATGGGCCGGCCTGGCCTACAAGCTGGGCATGAATTACTTCATCTACGACCTTACACACTAACTTATGAAAGTCCTGATTTACGGCTCTACCGGAATGGTCGGCCAAGCCGTTTTGCGCCAGTGTTTGTTGGATCCCGAAGTTACCGCCGTACAAACGATTGGACGCTCTGCCAGCGGTCGTTCCCATCCAAAACTTGAAGAATTAGTCCAGCAAGACCTCCTGCGTTATCCCTACAGTGCCGATGAATTGCGGGGTTATGACGCCTGCTTTTTCTGCCTTGGCATTTCTTCAAACGACGTACCCGAGGACGAATATGTCTGCCTCACGTACGGCCTGACCACCGCCGTTGCCCGACTCCTTGCTGGCATGAACCCGGATATGACATTCGTCTACGTCTCCGGCACTGGCACCGATGGTTCCGAGCGCGGCCCAATCATGTGGGCCCGCGTAAAGGGGAAAACGGAAAACGCCATCGCGCGACTCTTCCCGAATGCCTATATGTTCCGGCCCGGTGCCATCCAACCCATGCACGGAGAGAAATCCAAGACCAAGTCGTACGAGCTGCTCTACCGGTATTCGAAGCCGATCCTGCCCGTGCTCCGCCGGCTTGTACCCCAGTTGGTGATTGGCAGCGAAGATATCGGCAAGGCAATGATCCAAGTAGCAAAAAAAGGTTGGAAGAAACGGATCCTGGAGAATACGGATATCCGCGAGTGCGCCAGATCCTCCGCTGGATAGCATACAATCTCAAAGAGGAGAAATACATGCCAACATCAGCCACAACCCTAATCAGTCTCCGGGCCGTTAGCTCCGAGATCAAGTTCATTGCCGATTACATCGACGATCTTACAGGCCTCACCGCTTCCGCAGCCGACAAGAAGCGGATCACGGATCTCCTTGACGCCGCCAAAGCCGATCTGGAAGCAGCTTCGACGATTGCACGCACCCGGATTGGCCAGGACCCTGTGATTGGTTTGGAGAATAACGGGTAAATTTTCCCCAAGGACGATTCGCCGGGCGGACGGCTCCTATCGGCTCCGTACCGACCCGGCGATCTTCTGCATCTCGGCCGAGCCCCACAACCGCTCCAGATCCGGATCATCCCGGATCTGATTCAGCCCTGCGGTCGTCGTCACATTGGCCCGGATGAGGTCCAGCGCATCCCCACGCTGCCCCACCAGTTCGTAAACCAGCGCCAACCGGCTCGCCCGCGGCTTGAAGGCGGCCAGCGGGATTTTTTTCAGTTCCGCTAGCGCCCCGGACTTCTTCCCCAGCCGTGCCAAGTATTCAGCCAGATCGGCACGGGCATCGTAGTTTGTTGGTGCGGTCTCCAGGTACCTCCCCACCAGTTCCACCGCACGGTCCAAGGCCATCTTGGACTTCTGCTCGCTCCCCTTGGTCCACCTGTAGTAGATTCCGACGTTGCCCCAGAAGATAAAGCTGTTCGAATCCAAGTCGAGCGCGGTCTCGGCGGCGGAGACCGCGTCCGCGTAAAGATGCTGGTAGAAGTAGGCCGCACCCAGCGCGGCGTAGGTTCTGGCGCTCGACTGGATCTTGAGCGCCCGTTGGAATTGGACGACCGCCTCCCGGTATTTCCCCTGCATCGTCAGCACGCTACCCAAATTCTGGGGCGGGAGGTAGTTGTCGGGCGTCAGTTCGCTCGCCTTTTTGAGTTCCGCCTCCGCCTCGGCGAATCGTTCCCGCTGGTAGTAGAAGATCCCGAGCGAGGCATGCCCGTACCAGTCCGTAGGCCGGGAGGCTATGGCTTTCCGGTAGGAATCCTCAGCTTCGGCAAACCGACCCAGATTGCTGTAAACCCGCGCTAGCTCGCGGGGAGCTTCGGCGTTCGATGGTTGGATCTCGATCGCTTTCTGGAACTGGTGGATCGCCTCTTCCTCGCGCCCGAAACTGGCGTACACCGAGCCCAGCACCGCGTGCACGATAGCCAGCGAAGGGTCCAGTTGAACCGCGTGCTCGGCCCCCCGAATCGCCTCCTCGGACAGCTTCTTGTCTCCCGTTGCCAGCGCCTTGCGCATCGCGGCCTCGCCCAGAGCAGCCCAGGCCAGCGCGTAGTTCGGGTCGTCCTTCACGGCCCACTTCAGGAAGCCCATCGCTTTTTCGGTGTTCCCCGAAACATCGTAACGGCTCAGCAGTCCCCGTGCTTGCAGATAGAACGAGTAGGCGGCGGGTGCCTGCGAATCGCCAGCCCGCACCGAGGCTTGGCCGGAAATCGTCACATCCACCTTCAGGAGGCGCATCAGTGCTGCCACGGCACGGTCCCGCGACGTGATCGGATCAGCGGAATCAAATATAAACGTCTCGGACGCCGTTGCCTTGCCGCTGGCCGTATCCACCGCGCGGATCACGAAATCCACCCTTTTCGGACTCGTGGTGTTCCGGGTAGCGGTCCCGGTGACAGCCATTTTCGAACCGTAGATCTTTCTCGCGTCTTCCGGCGTGGCGATTTTGCGGCGAATCACCTCGCTTGTTGGCACCACGATGAATTTCCCGCCTTGCGGCGCGGCGGCTTCCGACAATGCGGTTGTCAGCAGGTCCACTACCCCGTCCACCACGCCATCCACCGGACCTGGTGCTCCTCCGCTCTCCAAAACAAACGGAAGCACCGCCACTGGCCGTGCGTCGGCGAAAGTTTCGGGCGCGCTTGTCGCTCCACCCGCCACTGGACCTTTGTTCCGGTGCGACGAGTACCACAGTCCAGCACCCACCGCAGCCAAAACCGCCAAGGCGGCTACTATCGCCACCACGGGGCTCCTTCGCGTTACCGCTACCCCTGACGCGGACTCCTCCAGAACCACCGTCTGCGTCACGTCGGACATCGAAAACGCAAAGTTCGCTTGGCTTCCCGCCACCCTCCGCAGTTCCGCCGCGAATTGCCTGCAGCTCTGCCACCGGTCCCCCGCCTTTTTGGCAAGAGCCTTCGCCACCACCGCTTCCAATTCCTTGGAAATACTGGGCCTTAGGCGGCTCAGCTGTGCCGGTTCCTCATTGAGCACTGCATGGGCTACCGCAGCGTGGTTGTCCCGCCGGAACGGCAATTTCCCGGTCAAGATCTCGTACAGCAGCACGCCGAGGGACCAAATATCCGTGCGATGGTCCAAAGCGCCGCCCGTCACCTGCTCCGGCGACATATAGGAAGGCGTCCCCACCGTGCCGCCCGCCACCGTCAACCGCGTGGTGTCCGGCCGCAGAGCGAGCCCGAAATCCATGATCGAAACATGCCCGGTGGGGTCAACCATTACGTTGGCGCTCTTGATGTCCCGATGCACAATGCCCAAATCGTGGGCCGATTGCAGCCCGTTCGCGACTTGAATCGCGATGGAAACGGCTTCTTCGATTTCCAAGGGCCCGCCCGCCATCTTCTTCTGCAGCGTTTGGCCGTCCAGATAGGCCATTGCGATGAACAGAAGTCCCCGCTCGTCCTCAATGTCGTGGATGGGGCAAACATTCGGATGCCGAATCGCCGCCGCTGCTCTCGCCTCGTTCAGAAACCTCTGCTTATCCGCTTCACCGATCGAATCCTCCGGTAGAAATTTCAACGCGACGGGCCTGTGCAGGCGGAGGTCCTCCGCCTTGTAGACGACGCCCATGCCGCCACGGCCCAATGGACCCTCGATCCGATAGCGCGAAATTGTGTCGCCCGGTTGCATTGGTCCGCCTACGGGGTCGACGTTTCCTCGCCAGAAGTTCTATTGGCGGCCAAGCGCCGGATCTCCTCCGGAAGTTCGAAGACGGTCTTGTCGATGGGATCGTTCAAAGCCACTTCGTCGGCACGGAACAACAGTTCCTGCCCCGACGCCGCCACCCTGATCACCACTGGCCATTTGATTCCGGCCACCTCGCGGTATGCCTCGTAGGTCAACACCGCCGGGATGGAACCCATTGCCGTCGCCAAAGGCATGCTCGTGCGGTACAGCAATCCATTCGATTTCTGGTACCACCGCATGGAGATCTGCTTCCCGTCCCTCGCCACAATCCGGACCCGGTGGCATTCCCGACCATCGATCTTCTCCAGCGCCTCCGTCCTTACCTCGCTCACCAGCAGCCGCCACGCGGCCACCTCCGCCGCATCGATCGTCACCCCCAAGCCCGAGAGCGTCGATTTCGGCTTTGCGCGGGGCCCAAGCGTCGGCGACCGCTCCCACGCAATCGAGCCGTCGCTCCCCTCCTCCTGCTTGCCAAGACCGGGAAGCTCCACCGACTGGTAGTAGCGGCCCCCGGTTGTGGACCACGTTTCCGTATGGGCCCTCATACCGCTTGCCAGGTAGTCCAAGTTGCCGGAAATACGCTGGCTTTTGAGCGTTTCAAAGGCCGCCGCGCCGCCCGAGGCGAAAATGTGCCTCTCAATGATCTCGTCCGCGCTTGGCAATGCCTTGCCGGCGCGCTCCGAGGCGAGGTAGGTTTCCACCGCCTGGGGCAGTCGGTAGGAGTCGGCCTTGGTGTTCTCGTTGTACGTGGTCGCCAGTACCAACACCCGGTAGAGTTGATCGCCGCGTTCCACCAGCATGCTCGACGGCTGCATCAGGCCGTCGTTCCAAGTCCATGCCTCCACAGTCTGGCTAACGGCAATCTCCCCATCGCCGGTTGGTTCAATATAGGAGCGTCGGACCAGCAGGCCCGTCTCAATGTCGAACCACTCCATGCGCCGCTCCGCAGAGGGCAAAAACGAGACCCGGTAGCAGAACTTGCCGTTCACGTGCTCGGCACCGTCCACCGTGGATTTGGGGTATAGCGATTTCCAGTCCGCCTCCTCCAGCATGCGCGACGAGCGGATCGCCTGCGTGCGTTCCTCTCCATGCTTGATGCGGGGTCCGGCGAGCTTCGTCCAAGCCCAAGCCACCCCGTTGAAGACACCCTCTGAGGCCTCCTGCGGATTTTGAATCTGGTGGATGCTGTTGCCGTTGCGGGCGGTCGTGAGTGAGGCTTTCAGAATCGTGCGACTGGATTCCAAGTCCCGGCCTTCGATCTCAACGCGCTCTGACTTTATCGAATGCCAAGCCGCGCTGCCGCCTGTGGCCTGCACGTACCGGTCGAGTACTTGGGCAGGACGCGGCAGCACCGCCCCCGAACACCAGGCAATGGCGCTATTTGCGACGACCAGCAATCCAATTTTCAGCTGCCTCGATAACAAGGTCCCGTCCTGCCGTCAACCCAACCGCCCCATCCCGGACCTCCTCGTCCGGAACAACCCCGTTGCCTTCCAAAACTCTACCTTTAACTGAAGTGTAGCTTGCCTGGGCATACTGGAATCGGTCGCCGTTGGGCAGCCGCACAATGTCGGACGGAAGGGCCGCACCCGCTGTCAGCGTGCCGAGAACACGGGCCCGGCCCAGGTCCTGCATGCCTTGCGCGAAAATTTCTGCCGTGGATGCGGAACCGCCATCGACGAGCACCGCCAACGGGCCATCGTAGGTCTCCGGGCGCGGGAAGACCACGAATTTCAGGGTTGCATCGCGCATGGTCATGGTGCCCAGCTGCTTGCCCTCGTCGGCAATGAAGAATCCGGCAATGCCCATGGCCATGATGCCGATCCCGCCCGGGTTTCCCCGCAGATCGATGATCACGCCTGGGGACTTCGCGAAATCGCGGACGGCGGTCTCCACCTTGGGCATGATTGAAACGGGATCGAGAAATTCGTTGAAACGGATGTAGCCGATGCCGCTCGGGAGCTTCCTGGCCTCGAAATGCAGGCGGAGTTCGGGCAGGTTCGCGAAGCGGATGATCTTGCCTTCAGGCTCGGATGCGTCTGTGCCTTTTGATCGGGGGGCCGGGGGCTCGGGCGGTTGCGGCTCGGTTGGGCTTGCCGCCGCCACCGACTTGGTCTTGTTCACTGTCGGAACCGCGGCTGCAGGGGACCCAATCGCTGGTGTATCGTAGCGCTCGCTCGGAATAATCGCGTAGTGGGAGGCACCCAATTTGTAGAGCATTTCCCGAAGCACCCCCCGGACCTCCTCCATTGATGAGGCATTGGAGATTCGCGGCCGCGCCGAATCGTAAATCGCCGTCCAATCGAGACCGTTCAGCTTGGCGTCCGGATGCCGGTCGCGTACAGTCCTCCAAACAGTGTCGAACGAATCCAGATTCGCCTTCTTCTGCGCTGGAGTCAGTTGACCAAACGCCGATGCGGCGACCAAAAAAAGAAATAATGTTCGCGGCACTAGCACTCCGATCCACCGGCAGGATAGCATGTGCTCATGGCTGGATTGAGCTGGGAAGACGCTGAAGACATCGGTTTGGCACTGTACGAAAAACATCCGACAGTGGATCCAATAACCGTGCGGTTTACGGACTTGCACAAGTTTGTGATGGAGCTGGAGGACTTCGACGACGAGCCCACCCGGTCCAACGAAGGGAAGTTGGAGCGCATCCAAATGGCATGGTACGACGAGTACCAAGAGAATCAGTAATTTATGATCCTGCGACGGGATTTCCTGCGGGTCGGGGCACTCGCGGTTCCAGCTGGCTTGGCCCATGCCGGCACCCCAGCCCGCAGCAACGGGAAGAGCTGTATCTTCCTCCGGCTCGTCGGCGGTCCGTCGCAATTGGATACGTGGGACCTGAAACCGGAAGCGCCGAGCCACGTGCGCGGCGCGTTCCAAGCCATTCGAACGAATGTGCCGGGGATCGAAATCGCCGAAATCTTCCCCCGCATGGCCCGTCATGCCGACAAGTACACGCTGATCCGCTCCATGTGGCACGATGGCGAGCCCGTGCACGAGTCCGGCGACGAGCTGGCCCGAACCGGCGATCTTGTCCCCGGCCATGTCCTGCTGCGCGACGGCCCGCTGGATTTCCACGCGAACTGCCGGAAGGCGGTCGAGTTGGTCGCATCGGGCGTCCCCTTCGTCACCGTGAACATGTTCGAATCCGTTTTCGACCAGACGACATGGGACAGCCACGGCTGGAAGCCGTTTTCCAGCACCAACTGCTACCGCGATGTGGTCGGGCCGATGTTCGATGCCGCCTACACCGGTCTGTTGACGGATCTGGCGCGGCGCGGGCTGCTGGAATCGACTTTGGTGGTGGCGTCAGGCGAATTCGGGCGCACCCCGAGGATCAATCCCACCGGTGGCCGCGATCATTGGCCCGGCTGCTGGACGGCTTTGGTCGCCGGAGGAGGCGTCCGGGGCGGGCAGGTGTACGGGAGTTCCGATGCCCTCGGCGCGGAACCACGGGAAAACCCGGTGACACCCTCGATGCTCGCAGCTACGATGTTGGATGTTGTCGGGATGTCCGTCCAAGGCTCCGAGCCGGTCCGGGCATTGTTCGCATCATAAATTTGCCCTATTCCGCCCGCCCCAACTGCGACTGCGCGAACGCCTCTTCCGGCGACAGCACCAACCCATGCCTGCCCTTGACCAAAAACCAGAGGATTCCCAACGCAAACCACGCTGCTGCCCCCAACACTCCCGGCCTGTAATCGGCATTCTGGAACAGTGTCACCAGCGTGGCACCCGCAATCACAATCGCCAGCAGAGCCCCGGGCACGCCCAGTGGACTGCGGTACGGACGCGGCAAATGCGGAAATCTCAATCGCAACAATAGGAACGAAACCATCTGCAAGATGTAGGCGATCACCGCGCCGAAAACCGCCATATTGAGCAGGACCGCACCCGTGGGACTTTTCTGTCCCGCAAAATGGATGACGAGCGCCGCTCCGTAACCCAGCGCCGAGCCCGCCACCAGCGCCCTCGCCGGCGTCTGCCGCGCCCCATTGGTCTCCGAAAGCCACACCGGAAAGTATCCCGACCGTGACAGCGAATAAATCTGACGCCCGTAGGCATAAATGATGGCGTGGAAACTGGCCGCCAGCCCCGTGCATGCAAACAACGCCAGCACTTTGGCAAACGCAAACGGTCCAAAAATACTGCGAAAACCGAGCAGCAGTGGCTCGTCCGATTTCGCCACCATCGCAGCCCCGGGCTCAATCCCTGAATTCAGGATCACCGTCAGGAAGGCAAATACAACCAACGTCGCGAGCCCAAGCCATAGCCCCCGTGGCATATCCCGAACCGGATCGTGCGATTCCTCCGCCGCCAAGGGCAGCTGTTCGATCCCCAGGTAAACCCATAGCGCGAACGGCAGGCATCGCAGCACGCCCGATGGCCCGTGCGGGAACCAGCCCGCAGCTCCCAATGCCCATCCCTGCAAGTTGAAACGGGGTGCGGCCGCCACGAAAAACAACAGCAGAACCGCCAGTGCGCACATGGTGATCGCGAATGAAATTCGGAATGAGAGTTCCACGCCCGCCACGTTTAACGCCACAAACAAAATGTAGAGGCCCAACCACCAAACCGGCTCCCAGTCCGGCCCGGTCCCGAAGATCGAGCCCAAATAGCCCCCCATGCCGACCACGATCACAGCCGGTGTAAGGATGTACTCCATATTCTCGGCGAGACCGGTGACGTAACCTCCCCACGGACCCCAGTTGGTTCCCGATACGCCTCTCCCCGAAAAGGCGGTTCGGGCAAACGAGTACGCGCCCCCCGCGTGGGGCAACGCGGGCGACATCTCCGCGATTCCCGAGCACAGCGCCGCGAACAGGGCCGTCATGATGCCCAGCGCCACGAGCATGCCGCCAAAACCGCCGTCGGCCAAGCCAAAATTCCAGCCGAAGAAATCGCCGGAGATCACCGCGCCCACCCCGAGCGCCCACAAATGGCCAACGCGCGCATGCCGCCGCAGCGTGCGCGACTCCAAAAATCCCGCTGCGGCTTCACGCGCGGGCCCAACGGAAAAGGTCGATTTGGAATTCTTCAAGAGGCGACTTTCAAGAACACCAGATTAGCGGATGCCCGCCCGCGAAGTGTATTATCGTGGTCTACATGGCAGGCCCTGCGATGAACCGAATTACCCGCCGAACCCTTCCACTGGTGGCGCTCGCACCGTTCGTCCGGGCTGCGGAACCCACCAAGCGGCTCCGCCTCGGCGGGCCCATCTTCCTGAACTCGCAAGACCCCGTCGAACTGGCCCGCGAGCACCGCCGCCTCGGCTACCGCGCCGCCTATTGCCCCGCCATGGCGACCCTCGATGACGCCATCCGCCTCGCCGCCATCGTCAAGGCGTATGCCGCCGAGGATGTCGTGATTGCCGAAGTCGGTGCATGGCGCAACATGTTGGATGCCGATCCGAACACCCGCCGCGCGAACCTCGACTACGTGAGCCAACGTTTGACGCTGGCTGAAGCCATCGGTGCCCGCAACTGCGTCGACATCGCCGGCTCATTCCATCCCAAGCTCTGGGACGGCCCCGATCCCCGCAACTATTCGAAGGAGTTTTTCGACGCGACAGTGGAAAACTGCCGCAAGGTCATCGATGCCGTGAAGCCGAAACGCACCAAATTCACCATCGAGATGATGCCTTGGGCCCCGCCCGACGGCCCCGACGCCTATCTGCAACTCCTACGTGCCGTTGACCGCGATGGTTTTGGCGTGCACATTGATGTCTGCAATATCGTCAACAGTCCCCAGCGCTACTTCCAAAACGGTGCCCTGATCGAGGAATGCTTCCGGAAGTTGGGCCGTTGGATCATGTCCTGCCACGCCAAGGACATCGGCCCGACGCGCGTGCATCTCGCCGAAATGATCCCCGGCCGCGGCGGCTTGGACTACCGCGCCTACCTTCGGTCGATTGCCCGCTATGCCCCGGATGCCCCCCTCATGCTGGAGCACTTGGACGGCGCAGCGCAATACGAGGAAGGCAAACGGCACATCCAATCCGTTGCAACGGAAATCGGTCTTCCACTCTAGCGTCAGACGGCCTTGGCATCCGGGTGCACCCATGGCTTCCGATAGGCGCGCGTCAGCATCTTGTTCGCCTCCGCATCGCCCACCACCATCTGCTTCTGGGCATCCCAGGTAAAACTCCGCCCGGCCTTCAACGCCAGGTTCGCCAAAATGCAGGACGCTGTCGAAATGTGACCTTCCTCGATATCCGCCACCGGCTTGCTGCGCTTGTCCACCGCCGACAGCAAATCCATCATGTGGTGGCGGACGGCCGGCGACACATGCGTCTCCAAATCCTTCTCGGTCTTGTCCTCCGGGAATTTGTCGAACTCGTAGGTCACATCGCGGTGTTCCGGTTGCTCGCCCTTGCCGTTCGGCAGGAAGTCCCAGGAATAAACGCCCACCTTCAGCCGTCCTTTTTCCCCGTAAAAAGTCGCGCCCCAGCTGTGTTTCGGATCGGGCTCGCCCGCATCCCCCCACGTCCTGTGGTTCCACACGATGCTGAGATCCGGATATTCCCAAGTGCAGACCTGGGTATCGGTGATGTTGGCCTTGCTCTTGCGGTCCATGTAGATACCGCCGTCCGAGGAAATCTTGGTCGGCCAGCCCAGTTTCAACATCCACCTCGTCATGTCGAACATGTGGATCGCCATGTCACCCACAATGCCGTTGCCGTATTCCATGAATGCCCGCCAGCGCCGAGGGTGCGTGAGCGCGTTGAAAGGACGCATCGGAGCCGGGCCGGTCCACATCTCGTAGTCCAGATTCGCGGGAGGCGGTCCGTCCGGCGGATTGTCCGTCGCCCGCATGTGGTAGTAGCAGTGGATATCTACGTACGAAATCTTCCCCAGCCGCCCAGTATCGATGAATTTTTCCTTCGCTTCGGCAATATGGGGCGTGCTTCGACGTTGCGTACCCACCTGGACCACGCGCTTGTACTTCCGGGCCGCCGCCACCATTGCCTGACCCTCGGTCACGTCCACGCTGATCGGCTTTTGGACGTAAATGTCGGCCCCTGCCTTCGCAGCCTCGATCATCGCCAACGCGTGCCAGTGGTCCGGCGTCGCAATCAGGCAGATGTCCAAACCGCTCTGCTTCAGCATGTCCTTGTAATCGTGGAACAGCTGCGGCTTCTTCCCGGACTTCTGGCGCGACGCCACCAGCGTGGCTGCGGACTCCAGCATGTTGGAATCGACATCGCACAGCGACACGACATCCACCGGCTCCACTTGGATCAACCGCAAAAGGTCGATCTTCCCGTACCATCCGGTTCCAATCAAGCCCACACGTCGGGCTTTGCCGGTCGTTTGCAAGGCGGAGCTGGTGCCGGCTGCAAGCGCTCCCGCCGCTGCGGCTCCAATAAAGTGGCGTCTGTCCATGCACAAAACTATATACCCGCCGTGCTACCATCCGCGCATGCGCCAAAGATTTTTTGTCGTTTTGATTGCCGCTGCCGGTTTGTCCGCCCAAGCGCCCACCAAGTCCGGTATCCACCCCGAGGACATGGACCCAACCTGCAAGCCTTGCACGGACTTTTGGCGTTTCGTCAACGGCAACTGGCTCGACAAAAATCCGATTCCCGCCAGCCAGTCTTCCTGGGGACCGTTCGGTGTGCTCGCCGCAGCCAACCGCGAACGCACGCGGACAATTCTCGACGCCAGCGCCAACACCCCCCAAACGTCTTCAGTGCGCAAGAAGATGGGCGATTTTTACGCCAGTTGCCTGAACACCGCGGCCATCGACGCCCGTGGAATTGCCCCGCTGAAACCGGATTTTGACCGGATCGACGCCATTGCCAGCATGAAGGACGTCGGGTCCGTCCTTACCGATTTTCAGCTCACGGCCCGTCCCGCGACCGGTCCCGGCGGCGCTGCCGGCAGTTCCGTTGTTGGCGCATTCCGCATGGGAGCCGGGCAGGATCCAAAGAACCCCGAGCGCGTCATCGTCGCAGTTGGTGCCAACGCAGTCTTTTCGTTGCCGGACCGTGATTACTACTTCCGCAAGGATGCGAAATCGGAGAATATTCGCGCAGAGTTCGTCAAGCACGTGGCGAAAATGCTGGAACTGACCGGAACACCCACCCCCGATGCCACTCGCGGAGCCACCACGGTGCTCGCACTCGAAACCGCGCTAGCTGATGCCGCCCTCGCCACCGCCGACAAGCGTGATCCGGACAAAATGTACCACCCAACCGATCTTGCCGGTCTGAACGCACTGGCACCAAACTTCGATTGGGCGGCGTTGCTCCAAAAAGCGCACATTCCGGTGAACTCCACCATCAACACCGGCGAGCCCGAGATGCTCAAGCGGTTCAACAAACTCCTGACCGAGACGCCCGTGGCCAATTGGAAGGTCTGGCTTCGCTGGCGTGCCGTCCATCTGACCGCCCCCTATCTCCCCTCGTCGGTCTCCGCCGAGGATTTCCACTTCGAGCGGGGTGTCCTGACCGGTGTTCAGCAGCCGCTGCCCCGGTGGGAATCCTGTGCCCAGATCGTCGACCGCGACATGGGCGATGCCTTGGGCCAAGCCTATGTGGAGAAGTACTTCCCGGCCGAAGCCAAAAAGCGGATGGCGGAATTGGTGGAGAACTTGCGCGCCGCCATGCGGGTAAAACTGGAACAGGCCACATGGATGCAGCCCGAGACGAGGAAGAACGCCATCGCCAAACTGAACGCGCTGAAGGTGAAGATCGGCTACCCCGACGTCTGGACCGACTATGCCGATGTCCAGATCGACCGCGCCCACTACTTTGAAAATGTGCGGAATGTCTGGGTTTCCGGCGACAAAACCGTCTTTGCCAAGGTCGGCAAACCGGTCAACCGCCTCGAATGGGGCATGACGCCGCCCACAGTGAACGCCTACTCCAATTCGGCCAAGGTGGAGATCGTGTTTCCTGCCGGTATTCTGCAACCGCCCTACTTTGACCTCACGGCCGACGATGCTGCCAATTACGGTGCCATCGGTGCCGTGATCGGACACGAAATGGGCCACCAGTTCGACGACGGCGGATCCAAGTTCGATTCCACCGGCGCCCTCAACAACTGGTGGACCGGCGAGGACCGCAAGGAATTCGACAAGCGCACTTCCTGCGTCGTGGAGGAGTTCAACACGTTGGATGTCGGTGACGGCCTCCGCCACAACGGCAAACTGGTCCTGGGCGAGGCTTTGGGCGATCTGAACGGCGTGCACATCGCATATGCCGCCTACAAACGGACACTGGTGGGTAAGCCCGAGCCGCCGGTTCTGGATGGTTACACCGCCGACCAGCGCTTCTTTATCGCCTTTGCGCGGGTTTGGGGAACCAATAGCAGACCGGACGCCATGCGCGTCCAACTCAACACCAACCCCCACCCGTTGGGCAAGTTCCGGGCCATCGGGACGCTGCAGAACATCCCGGAATTCCACAAGGCGTTCCAATGCAAGGAGGGCGACCCGATGGTCCGACCCGCTGCCCAACAGTGCCGCCTCTGGTAGCGGCTATTTCAGCCCGTATTTTGGCACCAGAACTTTGTTGGTAAATTCGTCGTGCTGGCGAAGGTTCTGCATGGCCTCGCCCAGTTGCATTTGCTTGACAATCGCCACGATCTGGGCCCGGCCTTCCATGCCCCACGCCTCGCGCTCGGCGGGATTGGTAGGCAGCTCGGCTTCACGGCCGCTCGGGTGCGCCATCGGATCCGGCAACCACGAACCCACGGCGAGGCTTCCGGTGAGCCCTAGCTTCGAAAGTCCTTGGAGTCCAGCGTCTACCGGCACTGGGCCAGTGGGTTCCGATTCCGCCGCGCCATAGTCCCCTTGGACCGGGATGTCCTCCACCCGTCCGGCGAAATCGTAGGCTCCGAATGTCAATTTGGAACGCTGCTCCGGCTTGAGGTTTAGCCGTGGCAGATAGGTGTCCATGTTGATGTAAAGCAACGGTACGTGGCGTTCGTCGTAAAATTCGCGAACCAGCGTACCTGCCGTTAGGGGTGCCGGGCCTTGGCCGAAAGAAACATAGATCTGGCGGCGAAAACCCTGTTTTAGCAGTGATTCTGCGAGCGTCCGCAGGTACGCAGTACCTTCGGTCGGGGTCATCCGGATTCCCGCCGACACTACCGAAGACGTTCCGGGATAGGACCAGATCAGTCCCGGCATGTACAGTGCGCCCGCTTCCTCCGCCATCGCCATGCAAATGCCGAGCGGCAGGACGTAGTTCCGGTCACTGGGGAGAATTTCGTTCGATTCCACCGCCCCAACCGGGATGAAAACCACATCACTGCGCTTCAGTTGGTCTGCGAGTTGGACTTGGCTGATCCTGGTCAAGTCCCGGGTGTGGAGTTTGCGGATTTGCCCCTGCACAGGCGGCACCGTCAGTCCGATCGCAAAAAGAAGTGTTGCTGTGCGGAGTTGCATACGACGATCTTAGAACGCCCAGGAGACCTTGGCGACTACGGCTCGGGGTTGCAGGAAGTGCGTGCCGCTGAACGTCGACAGAAAGTTATAGAGCGCAATCTTGTTCGTTAAGTTGGCGATCTCAATCGATGCCTTCATCCGACGCTTTCCCTCCACATGCATCAGGTTGTCCGTCCCGAAACCCAAGTCCATCACGTTCCGTGGCTTCACACGGTCCGGGTGGTGGTCGTCATTTTCCGTGCCCGCTGGCGGCAAGGTCAGTAATGTGGATGTCACCGGCCCTTTACAGGAATCAATCGGCTTTGACGCGGTTGCCATGGTTCCGCCACAAGATAGCCCGATTGTCACCTGCTGGTTCGGGGTCAGGCTTTCCATCGCAAAGGCCGCATCCGGCACACCGCTGACCACTTGGCCGCTGTCGAACCGGTAGACGAACGACACCCATTCGGCATTTTTCGGGCGCTGGTAGTGCAGCGATAGTGTGGATTCAAATGCTTGATCGTGGTCGATGCGGAATACCCCGTGCGTCAGTTCCGCACCCTGCGGAATCAGCCCGCCTGCCTCCGGGGGAAAGAAGCGGGCGCGGGTATGTCCGAAGTTCCAGCTTGTCTGGAAACCGTGGAGGTTGGTACTGCTGATCCTGCCGGACAAACCATCGAGTTTCGATTGATGCCAGGCGACCGGGAATGTGAGTGTCGAATTCAGCAAGGTGGCAAAGTCATACGCGTTGTCCGTGAACTTCCAGAAGTAGTCGGCGTCCACCAGCGCATACCGGCCCAGCGACTGCTGGAATCCAGCGTTGAACTGGTTCCGGGTGCCGGGCTTGATTCCGACCGGTGTGGCCCCGAACACATTCTGCGCCAAGCCTCCGGTGCCGGTCGCATTCGCAACCAGAAGATTCTCATTGAACGGCGTTTCCATGGTGCGAGCAGCTGCGATGCGGAGAACGGTCCCTGTCTTGCCGACCGCGTAGGACAGGCCAAAACGCGGCTCCAGTGCGGACTTGGCCACAATGCCGTCGTAATGATCCAGCCGCAGTCCCAAGCTGGCGACGAACTTGCCCAGCGAAATCGTATCCTGCCCGTAAACCGCGTACTGATTGATGTTGTGGGTGGCGTGGAAATTCAGCTGCCTGCCGCCGCGTGTGAGGTCGAATGCGGCGATACCGGGCGAGAAGCTGTCCATATTCCGTGCAAAACCAGCTGTTGCGCACTGTGCCGGGGTACGAAGTTTGGTGTCTGCCACCGGATTACCGTCCGCATCGACGCACGGTGAATTGAACCCTGGGTCCGTGATTCCAAGCGCGAAATTCTCCAGCAACCGGGTCTGTTTCAAATCGACGCCGTACTTGTACGAATGGCGTCCGTGCGAGCCCGCGATATCGGCCTTCACGCCGTAGTTCAGAAGCTGCCGAGCCTGGCTCTGGGTTGCCGGGGTGTCGTCGAAAGGGTTCCGGCTGGCGTAATAGTTGACTTGGTCCTTGCGGATATACGGATTCACCGTCAGCAGCGTGTGGGCATTGAACGTGTGCTGGTAGCCGGGCGCGACGCTCCATGTGATCACGCGCTGGTGCTGGTCCTGCATCAACTGGTCGTAGGAATTGGGAATCTGGAACCAGTTCCGCGCAGCGAACAGGTTGAAATGGAATACATTTTTGCCGTCAGGCTGATAGTCAAAACGGTCGAATACGGTTCCGCCGTTGCCGTGGTCGTGGTTGTGGACGAACTCCGGCGAGTCCAGAAACCGGTGCGTCTGTATTCCACCTACCGCTAAGAAGTTGCCAAATTTCTCGTTGCCGAAACCCACGGCCGCCCCGCCGCCAGCGACGCCGAAACTGCCGAACTGCGAATCCACATCTCCGAAAACATGACCGGAACCAAGGCCCGACCGGGTGGTGATTTGGGCCACCAAGCTGCTCTTGTCCCCGAATTCAGCTGCCGGAGTACCGGTGTTGGCCTCCATACTCTGGATCGCATTGGTCGGCAGTTGGGTCGAAAACAACTTGCTCTGCTGGTCGCTGATCGGTTGCCCATCTACGACGAAGCTCACCTGCGAGTGGTCACCCAAAGGGTGGAAGAATCCGTTAGCATCCGCCGAAACTCCGCCCGTGCTGTACACAATTGCCTGACTGAGCCCGCCTGCGGGGTCCGAATCAGGCATCTTAAGCAGCTGCGTGCGGTCCACATCCGTATGGCTGGATGGATCGTTGAGCAGGGCATCCACAAAAGCCTCCACATTGACCTCGCTCTTGGCACCGGACAAGCTCAATTTGGCCGAAAAGGGTATTGGCACGGAATTGCGCACGGCCACATCCGTGGTGAATATGCTGAAGCCGGGGGCCGCAATCTCCAAGTGGTAGACGCCCGGTGGAATATTGACCATTCGGAATGTGCCATCCGGACCGGAAACTGCCGCCTGCTTGTAGCCGGAAAGCGTGTTTTGCAAAGTCACGCTGGCAGCTCCAACCACCGCACCGGACGGATCGAGAACCTTTCCATCGACCGTTCCAGCATTGCCAAGGGACTGTGCAACCGCGAGTGTTGCGCAGGCCAGGAGGCCCACCAGGATTCCGATTCGGATGAGACTTCGCATGTCATCATTGTCGCGCCACGATTACGCATCATCTAAGAGAAGCTCCACCAGCGGCCTGGAAAATAAACTGAATGAACTGTTTTTGCCGCCAAGCGGCAGCCTAGATCGGCTCCGTTACCCTCTGGAACACACCAATTTGAGGAGCGTAACCTCCGGGCGGCAGTTAAACCGTACTCCCTTAATGCTGCCCACGCCTCTGGAGACGTGAATCCAGCGATCCCTCCACGGTTTCAAGCCCTCCACATACCGCCGGTCCGCAACAGGGGCGGGGTTGGTACCCGTAATCGGCATCACCACTTGGCCACCATGGGTATGGCCACTCAGCATTACGTTCCAGGGATACTTCCCAAGCGGCTTCTTGCTGTCCGGGTTGTGCGACAACAAAACCACAGCCTCGCCATCCCCCACTTCGCTAAAGGCCTTTCGGGCATCCATAAAGCCCGACCACACATCGTGCACCCCCACCAGCCGCAACGGCGACACTTGCGGACCGATCCTCACGGACCTGTTCGAAAGAACTTCGATACCGCTTGCCTCCAACATTTTGGTGACTTCCCCGGGTCCGTGGAAGCCGCCGCCGTAGCCGGACCACTTGCCGCCATCATGGTTGCCCAAAACTGCATATGTGGGTCGTGCTGCGGCCAGCTTCGACAGCGTCTTCTCATACCAGCGGCGGTCGAAGCCCGTGGCCACCGTAACGAAGTCCCCCGTGACACAAATTATGTCCGGCTTGGCCGAGATAGCCATGTCCACCGAGCGTTCGATCAGCGAAACTGGAACTTCAACGGACGCATGCAGGTCGGACAGGTGGACAATATCCACCGGCCGCGTCAGGTGTGGAACGGGGCACTCCCTCTCCGTGAATTCAAGCCAACCAGGTTCGACGACGCACGCCCATGCGGTCGGCGGGATTCCAAGTAGGGGCAGAGCGGCAAACGCCCGCCGGGTCATGGTCATGAACCACTATCGGCGGGCGCTGGGAAAAACTTTAGGATCGGAGTGAAACTAATTGCGGTCGTCGCGCAGTTTCGAAAGCAGCCGGATCATTTCCAGATACAGCCAAATCAGGGTCACCATCAGGCCGAAGGCGCCGTACCACTCCATGTACTTGGGTGCCCCACGGTATGCCGCATCCTCAATGAAGGCGAAGTCCAAAATCAGGTTCATGGCTGCAATCACAACCACCACCAGACTGAACAGGATTCCCACCGGACCGCTACCGAAGATTCCAGGGATGTGAACGCCGAAAATCCCCAGCAGCATGTTTGCGAAATACACGAGTGCCACGCCACCCGTGGCGGCAACGATGCCCATCGTCAACTTCTCGCTCGCCTTGATCACGCCGGTCCGGTATGCCAGCAACAGGCAGAAGCAAGTACCAAACGTCAGTGCCACGGCTTCGATCGCGATACCCGGGAAGCGATATTCCAACGTGGCCGAGATACCGCCCAGCGCCAAGCCCTCGAACAGCGCATACACCGGTGCCGTTACGGCCGACCATTCCTTCTTGAAGATCGTCACCATGGCCGAGATGAAGCCGCCGATCACGCCGAGCATCAGGTAGCCGCCGATGTTGGCCGTTTCCGGATCATTGAAGAACCGGCTCCACGTAAATGACGCGGTCAGTGCGACCAGGATCATCAGGATGCCGGCCTTGTTGGCCGTCCCGGCGATGGTCATCGTCTGGCCGTAACCCGCGAAAACCGCCGACGATTCGAACGTCGTGCCGAAAACTGGATTGGAACTTTTGAGACGCATAATCTATTGGATGCCTAATTCGATGATAGGTCACATTTGCCTTGGGCGGTGAATGCCTGGGGTGAACCTGCGCGCCGCGGTTCCATACTGCGCGAATATGGAAGCATGCCTTCAGGAAACCTGATCCTCGTCGCTGCACTCCTTTTGCCGGCGGGGATGCTGGCCCAGCAGCCCAAGGACTGGGTCGCTAAAAGCAACGAGAACGCCCGCCTGGTCATTGAGGCACGCGTCAAATTTCTGCCCGAGGGAGCTTCCCAGCAGGGCATAACGACCCTCGATTCCGAAATCTCCAGTCTGCCGACCGACCGGACCGAAAAGTACCGTGCCGCGTCGCAGACCGCGCTCGCCCAGTTGAATCAGCGTATGGAGGCCGAGACCGACAAAAACGTCAAACAGGACCTCCAGATTCTCATTGATGCCGTCGACCGGCAGATCCGCATGATCGACGCCACATCCAAGGTCTTCCTTCCCTACACCGATGTCGCCGGACTGATCTTCCAAGGCGAGAAGTCGCTCCTCGACGACCAGGTCGCCGAGAACCGCCGACCTGCCGCCCTGGTGCGGCTCAAGAAATACACCGGCGTCGAGCCCGGCTTTGTGCCGCTGACCCAGCAAGCCGAGGCCCGCTTCCGCGAGAAGGCCGCCAATCCCGCTTTGATCGGACCGGCCAAGGAAGAAGTGGAAAAGGATCTCCAGAACGCCTCCGCCTACGTCGATGGCATCGGAATCCTGATGGAAAAGTACCGGGTCAAGGGTTCGGAGGAGGCCTTGGGCAAGCTTCGCCAACAGGTGGCCGAATACGGCGACTTCGTCCGCAAGGAAGTTCTGCCGCGGTCCAGGTCCGATTTCCGCCTCCCTCCCGACATCTACAAACTCGGCCTCGAAGGCTACGGCGTCGATTACCTGCCCGAAGATCTGGTCAAGGTGGCGCACACGGGCTTCCTGGATATCCAGCGGGAAATGGCTCCCATCGCAGCGCGCATCGCAAAGGCGAGAAAACTCCCGTCCAGCGACTACCGCAGCGTGATTCGCGCACTCAAGAAGGAGCAATTCGCGGGCGACGAGATCCTCCCGAAGTACGAGGCCGTGCTGAAGCAGATCGAGGAAATCATCCGCAAGAACCACCTGTTGACCCTACCCGAACGGCCCGCGATCATCTCCATCGCCTCCGCCGCCGAAACCGCGCAGCAACCTGCCCCCCACATGCAACCTCCGCCCATGCTGAACAACCACGGGGAGCGGGGAAAGTTCGTCCTACCGCTGGCCACCAAGGGCGCGAACGGCGTCGAACTCAAATACGACGACTTCACCTTCGCCGCCGCCTCTTGGACCCTGACCGCACACGAAGCGCGGCCCGGACATGAGCTCCAGTTCGACTCCATGGTGGAGCACGGCGTATCCCTCGCGCGCGCCCTCTTCGCCTTCAACAGCACCAATGTGGAAGGTTGGGGGCTCTACGCCGAGTGGTTCACCCTTCCCTACATGCCCGATGAAGGAAAATTGATTTCGCTGCAGTTCCGCCTCCTGCGCGCCGCAAGGGCGTTCATCGACCCCGAGCTCCAGATGGGCAAGCTGACACCGGCCCAGGCGATGAGAATTCTCGAAAACGATGTTGTAGGCTCGAAGGCATTCGCGACCGAGGAAGTGGAGCGCTACACCTTCCGCAGCCCGGGCCAGGCCGTCTCCTATTACGACGGGTACACCCGGCTTCTTGCGATCCGTCAATTTACCGAGAAGGCTCTGGGGAAGAACTTCAACGTGCAGAAGTTCCACGATTTCGTTCTGGGCCAGGGGCTGTTGCCGCCGGACCTGCTGTGGAGGGCCGTGACCGAGGAGTTCCTGCCGAGCCAAGTGAAATAGCTAAAGCGCGACGCCTTGCGGAGCTGTGAACTGCGCGTCCTGGATGTCGCCGGTGTTCCTCACCCCGGCGGGTTCAAAACACAGGACTTCGGCCTCCTCGTCCGCCGCCGTCCGGTGCTCCACGCCCGCCGGAACCACCACCATTTCGCCGGGCCCGAGGCGGACTACCCGATCCCGGAACTCCACCCGGAACTCGCCGCGCCAAACGAGGAACATCTCGTCCTCCGCGGCATGGGTGTGCCATGGAAATACCCCCTGGACCTTGATGAGCTTGACCTCCTGGCCGTTCAACCGGGCTACCACCTTGGGACGCCACTGCTCCTGGAAGAGCGAGAATTTCTGTGTCAGGTTGATTGTTTGCATTGCGGACCAGTCCCATTTTGGCGGCACGCATCGGACCGTTGCAAGCCGCATTGCAGTCGGGTTTCGAAAATGGGAGGGGATGCGGTATACTGATCTTGTTAGGCGCCCGTAGCTCAGTTGGATAGAGCGTTTGGCTACGAACCAAAAGGTCGCACGTTCGAGTCGTGCCGGGCGCACCACCCCCTAATCCACTAGATTCCGATAATCTATTGGCTCACATACCCCAACTCCTCCACATCGCAGACCTGAACGTCATAGTCGGTGACCCCATAGAGGTTGGCGATACAGGATCCGGCGTCCGGCGCATGATCCCAATCCTCGGCGGTACCGCAACCGGACCCAAAATGAACGGCAAGATCCTCCCCGGCGGCGCGGACTACCAAATTCTCCGCCAAGACGGCGTGACCGAACTCGATGCCCGGTACGTCATTGAGTGCGAAGACCACGCCCGCATCTACGTCCAGAATTTTGGACTCCGCCACGGGCCTCCCGAACTGATGGAGCGCCTGCGTCGGGGCGAGCCGGTCGACCCCAAACTCATCTACTTCCGCGCAACGCCCAGGTTCGAAACCTCCGCACAGAATTACTCTTGGCTCACCAAGCACATCTTCGTTTGTGAAGGCGCCCGGGGCCCGAATCTCGTGGAACTGGCCTTCTACCAAGTCCTGTGATCTCGTGGATATATACTGCAACTTCGTATGCCTAGACGCAGTATGTATCGACGCAACTTCCTAACCGCCACCGCCTCGCTCGCAGCCGCCTCCGCCATCCCCCTCCAAGCAAAGGTCACGCGCGAAACCGGCGTGAAACTGAAGCTCGGCCTCAACGCCTATTCCTTTGACAAACAGTTGAAGGCCGGCACCATGACCCTCGCCGACGCCGTGCATTTCTGCGCGCAACATGGCGTCGACGCCCTCGACCCCACCGGCTACTACTTCCCCGGCTATCCCAATGTACCTACGGACGATTACATCCACGGACTGAAACGCACGGCCTTCGTCAACGGCGTCGGCATCAGCGGCACCGGCGTTCGCAACGATTTCGCTGTCGCCGATCCCGCCGCGCGCAAGTCGGACATCCAGATGGTCAAGAACTGGATCGTCGTTGCGAGCAAGCTGGGAGCACCCGTCATCCGCGTCTTTTCCGGCGTCGCCCGTCCCGCTGGCCATAGCTTCGAGGAGGCCTGCAAGTGGATGGCGGACGATTTCCGCGAATGCGCCGACTTCGGCAAGGAGCATGGCGTGGTCGTGGCCGTCCAGCAGCACAATGACTTTCTGAAGACCGCCGACGAGACCATCCGCATGATCGATGCCGTCGGCTCCGACTGGTTCGGAGCAATTCTCGACATCGGCAGTCTCCGCCAAGGTGATCCCTACGCCGAAATCGAGAAAATGGTCCCCTACGCGGTGTCCTGGCAGATCAAACAGGAAGTGGGCCGCAACAACAAGGTCGAAGCAACCGACCTCACCAAAATCAAGGCAATCATCGACCGCTCGGGATACCGCGGCTACGTGCCTTTCGAAGCGCTGGGCGCAGGGGATCCGGGCCCCAAGATCATTGATTTCCTCGGTAAGATTCGGACGGCATTCCAACTATGAAAATCGTAGTAGCGAGTTTGTTAGTGGCTTCGTTTTTGCGCGCGCAGGTTCCTGGGCAGCTGGGCCCCCAAACCCGTGCGGTCGCCGACGCCCGAACCGCCCTCAATTCGGCAACCTTCGCGTCGCCAGCCGACTATTCGGTCGTCACAGCCAAAGTGGACGCGCTGGTTGGAGCCGAAGTTGCTCTCGCCGAGGCTCGCGCTGCACTGCCGCCTCAGCAGAACGGTGGGCGTGGTGGCGGCGGGGGGCGCGGCGGCAATACCGGTGCGCCGAGCTACCAGTCCGGCGGCACAATTCCCGGAATCAAGGAAGCCCAGGTCCAAGCCTTGATGCAAATGACCTACGCAACTTTGCCATTGATCAAGACCGCTACGTCCGCACGCACCGCTCTTGGGTCGACGGGTGACCTGCTAGCCAAAGCTGCGGCCTTGAAAGCGGCTGAAGTGGCCTTGGCCAAGGCTAGGGCGACGGCGTTCGCCAAGATCCAGGCCTCGCCGAACAAGCTTCGCCCGGATCAAGTCGCGGCTTTCCTTGCCATGGGTGCGTCGCTGGACCGCGTAACCTTCACCCAGCCCCAACCACTGAACTTTGGGGAACATGATGGGTACTCTTCGCTGTTCGACGGTGTCAGTCTGAAAAATTGGGACGGCAACCCGAAGTTCTGGCGGGTAGAGAACGGTGCCATCGTGGGCGAATCCACGGCGCAGAATCCCAGCGGCAATACCTACCTCGTATACCGAGGCACGGAGGCGAAGGATTTCACGCTGAAGCTCGAAATCAAGGTGGAGGGCCCCGGCGGCACGGGCATCCAGTACCGCAGCAAGACCGGCATCCCATGGCTGGCTCCGATTGCCGACAATGTCGCAGCCAACAACGGGCCCGTGAACCTCAATTGGATGATGACTGGTCCGCAGGCGGATTTTTGGCCCGTCTCACGGGATTGGACCGGCCAGTTCTATTCGGAAAATACGCCCATGCGGATCTTGTCGTGGCGCGGCATGGTGGTGGAAGGTGCCGGTCTGCGCGAAAAGCGGCAAATGGGTGCGATCGGCGACCGCGAATCGCTCGGCAAGCTCGTCAAGATGGACGATTGGAACGAATACACGATCATCGCCCGTGGCGGAACGTTCATCCAAATCCTGAACGGCCAACTCATGGCCGTGATGGTGGACGACGATCCGGCTTCCTCCAACAACCAATCCGGGCTGATCGGCATTGAGCTGGAGCAGGTTTGCAAGGTTTCGGTGCGGAATATCTGGCTCAAGAAGCTGAACTGAGGGGTGGTCCGGCGGGCAGTCACGGAAAATTTTGACCTATTGTCGTAGTGTTTTCAATAGCCTGCGGAAAAGACGGTTCGGAATGGCCGTGTGGGCTGCGTAATATTGGGGGCGTCAGGAGACGCACATGCAAGAATTGAACCCCAAGCACTTCGAAGATCTCTTCGTCCGTGAAATCAACCGGTGCTACGCCCGAATCGAGGAATGCGAGATTCTCGAAGCGGAACTGGAACCCGGCAGCGACCCGAAATTCCGGGCCACAATTGACCGGGATAGGGACCGCGCGTTCATCTCCCTCCGGCGTGCGATGAAGGCCTTGAAAGAGACTCGGATGGAACTGGCCAAGACGCCGGATGAACAGCCTGCGGCGTCAAATGTAATCCCCATGCCAATCAAACCTATGCCAACCATCGCCCGGAACTCCCTTTGCCCCTGCAAATCCGGGGAGAAGTACAAGCGCTGCTGCGGACGATCCGCCCCGCCGATGCCCGGAAACTTCCGGCAAATCCAGTTTCCCGGAAGTTAGCGCTGGCCGAAATCCTCGCTGTGGGTGACAAAATCCGGGTACGCACCTGCTCCGAGCTCATAAAGATCCATGCCCTGGCGTTCCCCATCGCGGGGAACCCGCTGTGGCGCGATCCGGTTGAGCAGTAGGTTCAAGCCCCAAGCCACGGGCAAGGCAAAACCGATCAATGTCGCGATTCCCACCAGTTGGGCCAGGGTCTGCCCCGCCGCGTCTCCGCTGGAAAAGCGACCTAGTAAACCCACTGCCAGCAGTCCCCAGATTCCACCAATGGCGTGGACCGAAATCGATCCGCCTGGATCATCCACGTCCAGCCGCAGCTCCAGGACTTCCACCGAGAAGGTGACCAGGAGGCCCGCCACCAAGCCTGTGAGCAGCGCGGCCGCTGGTGGCAGGTTCACACATCCCGCACTGGTGGCCACCAAGCCTCCCACCCATCCGTTTGCCGTCAAAGATGCATCGGGTCTGCCGAAGCGAACGCGGGTCAGAACAGCCGCCGCCAATCCAGCACCTCCGGCTCCTAGAATCGTGTTGACTGCAACCAACGGAATCCGCGCCACATCGGCTCGGGCGAAAAGGACCGCGCCCGCCCCGTTGAGGGCGATCCAACCCGCCAGAGCCAAGACGCAGCCTGACAGCGTGTAAACCACATTGTGTCCGGGAATCGCCATCGGCATCCCGTCATGGCCGTACTTGCCGCGTCTCGGACCCAGGATCCAGACCATCGCAAGGGCGGTCAATCCACCGGTAGCCTGGATGACCCCCGAGCCACCCGTATCCACGAAGCCGACGCCCAGTCCAAAGTTCGTCCCCAATGTTGCCAGCCATCCGCCAGCCCACGCCCAATGCGCAATCACCGGAAATGTTACCGCAGCTAAAATTCCGGAGGATGCCCCGATCGCATTCAGTCGCCACCTCTCCATGCCGCTTCCCAGCGGAATCAATGCGGCCAGGGAGGCGCTCAGACAACCCATCCAAGCTGTAAGCCACGGCCTCGCGTCAGCTGGGGGCAGACCCGAGAAGAACGGCGCGACGGCACCCATCCAGTCCCAACGCTTGCCGCCCGCCAGCAGAATCCTCGAATGCTCTCCTGCCGAACCCTGCAAGCACCGACCAACAACAAAATAGGCGATCAGGGCGCATCCGATGGCGACCATCGATCCGAGCATGGAGTGGGCTGCATTCCGCGACCGCCCCAATCCGGTATTGATGAGTGCCAAGCCCGCCCAACTGAACGGAGCCACAAGAAGAAATACGCAGCAAAGCAGAATTTGGGAATCGTTCAAAACCGGTCGCTCTCGTGGTGGGAGGGTCGAAAACCCGAATGTGGTGGCGGTGGTGGCACCAAGTGGGCGTGAACCGCCAAGCCCAGTCCAAGAAGCTCAACCGAAAGTCCGGCCACTATGAATGCAGCCCGCGCGGGACCCGCACCTAATAACACCAAGGCGGACAAAACCAGGAACCATCCTGCGGGCAGCAGCAGGAATCCAGCGAGTTTCATGGGAGGAAAGTTGAAGTGCCGACACCGTCAAAATAGCACAATTTGGGCTCGGCCTGGCAAAACGAGGGCTTCAATGTGGTATCGATTTTATCTATCATCAACATTCAAAATTCCGCATCCCCATCCAAATCCTTTGTCTCTGGAATAAGAAAAATCAATTTCCCTTGCACACCCCAACTCGCGGAGTATAGAGTAAAGCTGGACCGTGCACGTCCACCCCCTTGGCCCCCTGCCCCGGCCAACCGCGGTACAGCCGCACTAGACCAATTTCACTTTACAAGGATCAATTACCATGGCCGAAAATGCCTCATCCGAGATGAAACCGACACTGGGCCTTACGGGCCTGACCATGAACGCTATGGCGCTGATCGCGCCGGGTGCCTTCCTCTGGCTCACGTTCCAAGTCCAGTCGGCAACCGGCGCAACAGGTCCCGCAATGTGGATGGGCATCGTCATCGCCCTCCTGCTCTGCCTTGCGACCGCCGTTTGCTACGCCGAAATGGCGAAGCTCTACCCCGGCACCGGAAGCTCCTACTACTTCGCGGAGCAGTCCTTCCTCAACCACGACAAGGCGTGGAAGTACGCGCGCCTCTCCAAGTTCATCGTCGGCTGGGGCTCGCACCTCTACTACTGGATTTATCCGGGCGTCATGGTTGGCGTAACGGGAATCATCTTTGGCTACCTCGCGGGAACCCTCTGGCCATCGTTCATGAGCGCGTCCAATCCCGGTCCCGTCTTCATGATGCTGGTCGCCGTGGTCTTCTCGTTTGCCATCGCGGCAATCGCGGAGCGGGGCGTGGCTGGTTCGACCTCGATCAACATCGCCATCAACGTGATTCAGATCTCGGCCCTTCTGGTCTTCTCCGTTATGGCCTATAGCTACCGGACCACCCACCCGGCCGGTTCCACGGGCTGGCAGTTTGATTCGGGTTCGGGCGAAGCCTACACCTACGAATTTGAAACCAAAAAGGTCACCACTGCTGGTGTTACCACCGATGAGATCGTCCGCGACTCCGCCGGTGTTCCCAAGGCCAAGCTGGACACGGCCGGAAAGCCTGTCGCGTTCGTGATCGCCTACCCTGAGAAAGATGAAAAGGGCAACTTCCTCTCCCACAAGGATGCCGGTTCCGTCACCAGCGTCCACAACTGGGCTTGGGGCTTTATTCAAGCCACTGTCGCCATCCTGATCCTGGTCGGATTCGAGTCCGTTACCGCCATGGGCGGCGAGGCGAAGAACCCGAAGAAGGACGTGCCGATCGCAGTGGTCAGCTCACTGCTGATCCAAGGGGCATTCTGTTACCTGATTGAATACTTCGCGGCCGGATATTTCCTCAACAGCGGCTACACCATGCAGAACGCGTCGGGCTCGGCTGCCCCCATCGGCGACATGATGATCATCCTCGGCAACCACTTCTTCGGTGCCGGTGGTGGACGTACATTCATGTTGGTCGAAGCGTTTACCGTTGTCCTCGCGTTGATCGGAACCACGCTCTCCTGCATGAACACGGGTGCCCGCGTGACCTACGCGATGGGCAAGGACCAGGAAGTGCCCGAGCACTTCGGCCTGATCCACGACGAAAAGCTGACCCCGCACCGCGCCATCTGGACCTTGGCTGTTATCTCGGCCGTGGTTGGCTGCCTTTCGGTTATGTGCGTGTTCGGCGACGCCGGCGCTCCAACGGACGCCGCAATCAAGGCGCTCCCCCAGGGCATCTTCTCGAGCTTCGGCTACACCACGCACGACGCGATGGCGGCAATGCCGGGCACGCTGCTCACAATGACGTTGGCGTCCAACTTTGGCACCTTCCTGCTGTACGCACTGAGCTGCATCATCTGCATGGTTGCGTTCCACGGCCACAAGGACTTCAACTTCATCAAGCACGTCTTCATCCCAGTATTCGGGTTGTTGGCGAATCTCGGCTGCATGGCCTTCTACCTGATCGGGCCCTTCATGGGGTACGGTACGGCGAAGGAACCGCTCCTCGCCCTCGGAATAGCCGCAGTTTGGGGCATTTACGGCGGGATTTACTTCATCACCTCAAGCAAGAAGTCCGGTCGCACAACTCTGGTAACCGGCAAGGCCTCGGCGTAAGCCGTCGCTCTTGCGTTAAACTGCAATAGGACCGGGGGCAGCCTAACGGCTGCCCCTTTCTTTGACTCCAACATGCTCGATCTCGAGTTCTTCCATCTCTCCGATGTCGGTCGCGTCCGCGACCACAACGAGGATTTCGTAGGATCGTACATCCCGGCTTCCGAAAACGAGGGCCGCACGCAAGGCTGGCTGTTCGCGGTCGCCGACGGCGTGGGTGGCGAGGAAAAAGGGGAAGTAGCCTCACAGTCCGCTGTCGAAAGTCTGGTCGCCGGTTTCCGTACCGCACCCCGGGGCGAGGCCCATACGGCTGTGATGCCTCGGATTGTCCAAAAAGCCAATATCCTGGTGTATGAACTGGGTCGGGCATCGAGCCCCGGTGGCTCCCGGATGGCAACGACAATCGTCACCTGCGCGCTGCGCTACGACCGGGTAGTGGTCGCGCATGTCGGCGATTCCCGGTGCTATTTGATCCGCCATGGCTTGGCATCCCAGCTGACCCGCGACCACACGGTTGTCGCCGAGCAAGTCCGTCTTGGAGTGTTGTCCGCCAAGGAAGCTGAGACAGCCCAGACGAAGCACATTCTAAGCCGCTCGATCGGCAACGATCTATTTGTGAATGTTGAGACCTCGGACCACCAGGTGCACGTGGGAGATGTCCTGCTGTTGTGCTCGGATGGTTTGCATGGGCCGGTCAAGGGTTCCGAGATGGCGGAGATGATCGCCTGGAATCCCAGCTTGGAAATCGCCGCCCGCAAGCTGGTGAACTTGGCGAATGAGCGGGATGGGGGCGACAACGCCACGATCCAACTCGTCCGCGTCCGGGATGTCGAGAGAATGGGGATGTACAGGGGCCGACCCTACAAACTTCGATGAACGCATTACACGCCGGGGATACCCTCGACCACTACCTGATTGAAAAGCTCGTCGCCCGCAGCGGGATGGCTTCGATCTACAAGGCGACCGATACCTTGGACGGCAAGGCCGTCGCGATCAAGATCCCGCATCCCGAGATGGAAGCCGATGCCGTCCTGTTCGACCGCTTTCAGCGGGAACAGGACATCGGACACAAGCTGGACCACCCCGGCGTCATGAAAGTTTTCGCCGATACCAAGCGCAGCCGGATTTACATGGTCATGGAGTGGGTGGAGGGCAGGCTTCTCCGCGAGGAAATTTCGGGTGGCCGTCGTCTTCCGGTTGAGCGTGTCGTCAATATCGTAGCCAATGTATGCGACGCATTGGAATATACCCATGCTCACGGCGTGGTTCACCGGGATTTGAAACCGGAGAACATCATGTTGGGTGGCGATCACGAAATCAAACTCATCGATTTCGGAATTGCCGGTCAGGAGGGTTCCCGCCGCCTGACATTTGCCAAGCTCTCGAATGTGATGGGGACACCCGATTACATCTCCCCGGAGCAGGTCAAGGGACAGCGGGGCGATGGGCGGGCCGATATTTACGCGATGGGCGTAATGCTGTACGAACTATTGACGGGGAAGGTTCCGTTCTCCGGTCCCAACGCGTTCGCCACCATGAACGAACGTCTGCTCAACAATCCGACCCCACCCCGCGAACTGGATCCATCAATCACCCCGGAGCTCCAGGAGATTGTCTACCGTGCCATGGAGCGAGATCCGAAGAACCGCTACGCCCATGCACGGGAATTTGCATGGGATTTGCGCAACCAGGATCAAGTCGGCGTAGCGGAACGGGCGGAACTCCATGATTGGCGCACCAAGAAATCCGGCGTGCCCCAGCGGATCCTGAACTACGTGCTTCTTGCGTTGATCCCGGTGGTGATCTTCGGGCTACTGCTGTGGGTGGCCCGCAAGACCTAGCTCGGCGTACACCTAGCCGACCAAGGCCATGACCTCCACGACGATCCCATTGAGGGTTTCGGACTGGAGGCTCAGTTCCCGGACCGCGGCCGCGCTCTCCTCGGCGATCGCCGCCGTCCTCTGTGTCGTTTGTTGGATCTGCAGAAGAGCTTCGGCGACGGCGCCAAATCCCGCAGTTTGCTCCTGGCTCCCGCGGTTGACATCGTCCACCAGTGCCTTCACTTTTGTGGAGCCGCGGGTGATCGACTGGATTGCAGCAGCTGTCCGGTCAACCGTAGCTTGGCCGTCGCGTGACTGCGTCATCGAAACCTCAATGGTTGCAGCCGTATCTTCGGCTGCCTCGCTGCACCGCCTAGCCAAATTCCGGACCTCCTCGGCAACCACCGCGAAGCCCAGTCCCGCTTCCCCAGCGCGGGCGGCTTCAACGGCCGCATTCAAGGCGAGTAGATTGGTCTGGAATGCGATCTCATCAATTACTTTGTTGATTCGCGCGATCTTCACACTCTGCTCCGAGATCTGGCCCATGGCCATGACCATGTCGTCGAGTAGCTGGTTTGCACCCTCGAATTCTTCGATGGAGGATGCCACCAGTGCTGCGGCAGCTTTTGAATTTATGCTGTTGCGGTTGGAGATATCACCCATTCTCGAACTCGAAACCGAGGTTTCCTCGATCGAGGCGGCTTGCTCCGATGCCCCCTCGGCCAAGTCCTGGGCAGCGGAGGCCATCTGCCGCGAGGCATTTGCAATCCTCCGGCTCTCCTCCATCAGCTGCACCGCCGAGTTATGGAGCATCTTGGTTGTGACTTTGACTACAATTGTCGTCAGCGCGGTGCATGTGAGCAAACCGAGGGCCGTAAGGACCAATGACCAGAGCCGGGAGCCAGCCAAGTCGTCGATGCGCTTCTGCAGCAGGATGTCCAGCTCCTTGGATACGACGTGCCACAATCGGAAGCTTGCATTACGTGTGGCGGCCGCGTGATCGGCGAGGCCCTTCTGCAGCACGGCCCCGTCCGACGTGGGCTCATCCTTGGATTCAGTAGTCCGCCGGATTGCGTCCAGAAGTTCCTTGGACAGTCGGGCGTATTCGGCAGAGGCTCCGGGCAGGTTGGCCTGTAGCGACGGACTTATGCCATAGAAATTGGAATCTTCAGACAAAACGGTTTGGACGCCACCTTGAATATGCTCAACATCGGCTTCCTGCAACTTGGCCCCTTCGATAGCCAAGCGCAGCTTCAGCGATTCGCTCAAGCCCTTCCCGATGACGATATGCCCAGCCTCTCGTCCCACAGCCTCAATTTCCGCAAGCCGTTCCTGTGTTTGGGGCAGCGCTCCCAAGCTCATGTCGACAAGATAGTAGCTGTCCAAGTCAGGATCCAGTATCAGCCCAGACGAGTCCCCGACATGCTTGATCATCGCTCGGACGTCGGCCACCAAATGTGTATGTTGAGAATCGGAATCTCGTGGGTTTGGGTCGCTATCGGACCGCTTTAGTTGATCCCATTCACCTTTGAGTACCGTCGGACGCAGGTGTTCTACTTTCTTGACGGGTAGCCGGGCTGCCGTGAACTCGAGCTCATCCCGGTATTGCCCATCAACGGTCGCGAATGCAATAAATGCAGCGTCAACAGCTCGTCGTGAAGCATCCAAATCCGTCTGTTGAGCTGCGTCGGCACATCTGCCACCTGTCTCGCCGCATCGTTCCGCTGCCAGTTGGTGTTGCAAGATGCCCTCCAACAAGGCCTCGAGCGGTCGCTGGTAGAGATTACCGTGTTGTTCCAAAATAGCGGCGGAAATGTCCTTCGAGAACCCCTTGTTGACGCAATAAAAGAGAGCGCAGCTGACCGTAACTAAAAACAACGATCCCACAGCGCCCAGTCGTTGTCCCAATGTCAATCGCTTCAAAAAGCCAAGGTTGGTGCTTACCATGCCCTTCTATCGGCGGAGGCCGGACCAAACTTTAGGGTGTACGGCTAGATCAGGACAGATTTTACAATTTCGCCCGCAACGTCAGTCAAACGGAAGTCGCGGCCTTGAAAACGATAGGTAAGGCGCCTGTGGTCGATGCCCAAGCAATGCAGGATCGTTGCCTGCAGGTCATGTACGTGCACCGGGTCTTTGACTATGTTGTAGCCGTAATCGTCGGTTTCACCATGGGTGATTCCGGGTTTCACACCTCCCCCCGCCATCCATACTGTAAAGCAGCGACCGTGGTGGTCGCGGCCGTAATCGGTTGCGGTAAGGCGGCCCTGGCAGTAGACCGTTCTTCCAAATTCGCCGCCCCAGACGACCAGGGTGTCGTCCAGCATGCCGCGCTGACGGAGGTCTTCGACCAAGCCTGCCGAGGCTTGATCGACATCCTTGCAGCGCTTGGGAAGATTGGCTGGCAGGCCGCCATGGTGGTCCCAGTCCCGATGGTAGAGCTGGATGAAACGCACACCGCGTTCGGCCAAGCGGCGGGCCAACAGGGCGTTGGCTGCGAATGTGCCCGGCTTCCTCGCATCCTCGCCGTAAAGCTCGAAGGTACTGGGTGGCTCCTTGGAAATATCGGTGAGTTCGGGGACGGACGCCTGCATCCGGAACGCCATCTCGTATTGCGATACACGGGCGTTGGTTTCGGGATCACCAAATTCGTCGAACGTAAGCTTGTTGAGTTCACCCAGCGAATCCAGGAAGCTGCGGCGGTCGTCCTTGGTGATGCCGGGCGGATTGGATAAATAGAGGACAGGGTCGGCACCGGAACGGAATTTGACACCCTGGTAGCGGCTGGGTAGGAATGCCGAGCCCCAAAGACGGTCATAGAGGGGCTGGCCGCCGCCGTTGGTCGAAATCATCACGCAGAAGGCGGGGAGGTTTTCCGATTCCGACCCGAGCCCGTAGGAAACCCATGCGCCCAAGCTCGGGCGCCCGCCGAGGCGGAAACCGGTTTGGATCATGGTCACGGCCGGGTCGTGGTTGATCTCCTCCGTGTTGACTGTCTTGAGAAAGGTGAGGCGATCCGCAATCTTTGCGGTGTGCGGGAGGAGTTCGCTGACCCATGCGCCGGATCGACCCCTCTGCTCAAAGGAGAACTTTGAGGGGACCACCGGGAACGAAGACTGGCTGGCCGACATGCCGGTGAGGCGTTGGCCGTTGCGAATGGACTCCGGGAGGTCCATTCCTTGAAATTCGAGGAGGCGCGGCTTGTGGTCGAAGAGATCGAGCTGGGATGGACCGCCGGATTGGAGGAGGTAGATGACACGTTTGGCCTTTGGCGCGAAATGCGGGATGCCTGGCAGTCCGGGTTGGCCGGATGCTCGCAGATCGAGCGAGGACAGTGCGGCCAGGCCTACGCCGGTGGAGTTGAGCCCGAAAAAGTGGCGTCTGGTCATTCGGCTATTCCTTGGTGATCGTCTCGTCCATGTTCAGGAGGAGGCTGGCGACGGCCGTATAGGCAGCCAGACGGGCGGGATCTAGATTCGGTGCGATTTTTGAATCGCCTTGGTGTATGAGGTCGTTCGCAGCTTTGGGATCGGCTTTGTAGCGTGCAAGAAACTGGTCGAGAGCGCGGTTCAGGATTGCTGTTTGGCGCTCCGTGGGTTTCCGAAGAAGCACAAGCTCAAAACCTGCCTCAATACCACCGCCAGCCAGCATCCGTTCCGCGAGTTTCCTGGCCGCCTCGACAAAAGTAACATCGTTCATCAGGTCCAAGGATTGTAGCGGCGAATTGGTGCGGTTTTCAAAGACGGCGCATTGCTCCCGGTTGGGCGAGTCGAAATTCATCATGTACGGGTGGGGAATCGTACGCTTCCAGTAGGTGTAGAGGCTGCGGCGGTAGAGATCCCCACCTTTGGACTGGACGTAGCCGTTGTTGCCGGAAAGCTCCTGCCAGAGTCCGGCCGGTTGGTAGGGCTTCACCGACGGACCCCCTACTTTTTCGGTTAACAGGCCTGAGGCCGCGAGTGCTTGGTCGCGGATGACCTCGGGTCCGAGGCGCATGCGGGGGCCCCTCGCTAGGAGTCGATTGTCGGGGTCTTTTTCGAGTGCCGCAGGAGTCGCTACCGAGGACTGCCGATAGGCGGCGGAAGTCACGATCAGCCGTTGGAGGGCCTTGACGTCCCAGCCGGATTCCATGAATTCGACTGCGAGCCAGTCCAGGAGTTCGGGATGGACGGGCCATTCCCCTTGGGATCCGAAGTCGTCTACAGTTTTCACGATGCCCGTGCCGAAATAGGACTGCCAGAACCGGTTTACCGTGACGCGCGCGGTGAGGGGGTTTTGACGGTCAACGAGCCACTTTGCGAGGTCGAGACGGTTGGTGATAGGGTTGCTTGGGCGGAGAGTTTCGGGGACGGCTGCGGTCAGCTTCTCGGTCGGGGCGTCGTAGGCTCCGCGCTTGAGGAGGAATGTGTCGCGGTTCGCGCCATCTGCCATCACCATCACCGTTGGGATGGTGGCGTAGAATTTGTCGCGGGCTTGTGTCGCAGTCGTGAGAAGAGCCTGAGCCTCGCGAACCTCTTTCGGGGCTGCGGTGGCTAGGAATGCCAAGTGGTGTGTAGCCGTTGGGTTTCCGGCCATGGCGGAGGCCTCTTCGGCGGTTAGGGCGCGTTTGTAGACGCGGGCGTCGCCAATGGAACCTTTGAAGCGGAGTCCCCCGCCGGAGCCGACGCGGATGGGCGTATTTTTTTTATTAAAGGGTTCCGTGTTTTGGTCGAAGAGGATATTGAGGGGCTTGGATTCCCCGCTGACATAGATCTTGACCCCGCGGGCGAGGCGCTTGCCATCGTAAGTGACGGTGATGTGCTGCCATTGTCCTGGGGTTACGGGGTCGACGGTTTCCACGCGGAGGCCAAGGTCGGTGAAGCGCTGGGTGAGATGGAGGCGTACCTTGCCCTTGATCAGGTAGAGTCCGTGGCCTTGGCTCTCGATGAAGTCGTCGAGGCGGGTGAGGATGGCGGAGTCTTCGGTGCCTTGGGGTTTCACCCAGGCTGAAAAAGTGAAGGGATCGAGGTAACCGAAGACGGCTCCGTCGCCGTTAGCTTCTAGAAACTGCTTGCCGTCGTATTGGTAGGCTTTTCCGGCCGGACTAGTATCGGCCGGAAGTTTGGACGGGATCCAGTCGGACCGGAATACGAGGCCGTCGGTCGGGGTCCAGTCGGTGTGGCGTTTCTGCTCCCACTGGGTCTGTGCTGTGGCGATTTTGGGTTGCAGCGCGTCCCAGTCCTTCTGGGCTTGGGCGAGATCGGCCTGCAGGCGGGCGAGATTCGTTTGTTGTTCGGGAAGTGGGGCCTTGACGAAAGGCTCCTCGGGGCCATAGTTCCAAGTGAAGCCCTTCTCGCCGGGGACTTGGTTGAAGTAGGCGTAGAGGCGGTAGAAATCCTTCTGGGAAAGGGGGTCGTATTTGTGGTCGTGGCAGCGGGCGCAGCCCAAAGTCAGGCCGAGCCATAGCGTCGACGTGGTCTGCGTTCGGTCGGCAACGTACTCGACGCGGTATTCCTCGTCGATGATGCCGCCTTCGCCAGTTGTGCGGTGGTTGCGGTTGAAGCCGGTGGCGATTTTTTGGTCCAATGTGGCGTTGGGTAGCAGGTCGCCCGCAATTTGCTCTATTGTGAATCGGTCCCACGGCATGTTGGAGTTGAACGCGTTGATGACCCAGTCTCGCCAGCGCCACATGTCGCGTGGACCATCGGTCTGGTACCCGTTGGAATCTCCGTAGCGGGCTGCCTCGATCCAACGGAAGGCCATGCGTTCGCCATAGCGCGGGGAGGCTAGTAGCCGGTCGACGACTTTTTCATAAGCGTCGGGGGCAGGATCTTTGACAAAAGAATCTACTTCCGCTGGCTTGGGGGGGATGCCTGTGAGGTCCAGTGCGACCCGTCGGATAAGGATGCGGCGGTCGGCCTCGGGTGAGGGTTTGATGTTTTCGCGCCCGAGGCGGGCTTGGATGAATCGGTCTATCGGGTTTGCGGTCGTCCCCGCCGGTAGCGCTGGCCGGGTCGGCGGAATAAAGGACCAAAAGGGCTGCCAGGGAGCGCCTTGATCGATCCAAGCGCGGATTTTGGCGATTTGGACTGGTGTGAGAGGTGTCTTTCCAGAGTCCGCAGGGGGCATGCGGTCGGAATCGATGGCGTTGATCCGGCGGAGCAGTTCGGTGGAAACTGACTTGGCTCCGTCCTTGCTGTCCAAACGCAGATTGGCTTGGCGGTGGGTGGCGTCCGGGCCGTGACAGGTGAAGCAGCGGTCCGAGAGGATTGGTCGGATGTCCTGGTTGAAGTCAACCGCGCTGGCGGCGTGCTGGGCGAACGCGCCTGTGGCTAGGGCCTCGAAGAGCAGGATCTTGGCGAAAAGAGTGCCGGGACGCCGGAAGGACATGGGCTGTATTGTCTACAGTTGCATTTTACATGTGTACTAGCGAGAAGTTCGATACCAGTCGAGGGTTTTCCGCATGCCCTGTTCGAAGGTGTACTGGGGCGAGTGGCCGAGGTCGGTGATAGCTCGGGTCGTATCGGCCTGCGAGTCGCGGACATCGCCTTCCCGGGGAGCACCGAAGATTGCCGGGATAGTGACGCCTTCTATGGACTGGAGGAGTTCCCAAGCTTGGTTCAAGGTAATCCGGCCACCATTGCCACCGTTATAGACCCGCCCTGAAACGACCTCAGCGGGTGCTTTGGATGCTTTGAGGTTGAGAGCCACAACGTCGTCGACATAGGTGAAGTCACGAGATTGGCCGCCGTCTCCGAAGATGGTAGGGGAACGGCGGTCGAGCACGGCGGTCATGAACAGGGACAAGATGCCGGAATACGGGCTGCCGGGGTCCTGCCTCGGGCCGAAAACATTGAAATAACGTAGGCTGACGGTTTCCAAGCCGAAACATGACGCCCAAACTGACATGTAGTACTCTCCCATCAGTTTCTGGGCGGCATACGGGGACTTGGGGTTGGTCGGCATCGACTCCACCTTCGGCAGTACAGGTGTATCACCGTAGGCCGACGATGACGCAGCATAAATAACGCGCCGGACTCCTGATTCCTTGGCGCAGCGCAGAACGTTGAAGGTGCCGTTGATGTTGACGTCGTGGGACGGAACAGGGTCGTGGATGGAACGGGGAACTGAGGGAATTGCCGCCTCGTGGAAGACGACCTCGACACCGTCCATCGCCTTGCGCATGGCGGCGTAGTCCCGGATGTCGATGTGGTGGAAATTTACGGAGCCGCGAATTTCCTCCAAGTTTCGCTCGTGGCCGGAATTCAGATTGTCGACGACGGTTACACGGCTGGCTCCGTCGGCCAAAAGTCCGCGCACGAGGGCCGAACCAATGAAACCGGCTCCACCGGTGACCAAGTAACGATTCATTGGCGCAACAGGGCTTCCTTGGAGCGCAGATAATCAATGGTTTCCGAGGCGATTCGTTCGCCACCGATCTCGAAGTCAAAGGCTTCGAGAGAGATCCAACCTTGGTAATCGAGGCGGTCTAGAGCTCGGAAGATGCTGACGAAGTCGTAATCGCCCGTGCCGGGGTGGCGTCCGTCCATTTCATTTACGTGCACGTGGCGAATCTCGGAGAAGTACTGTTCGATGAGGACGTCGTGGGGCGTGGTCTCGTCCTCGGCGTTGTGGCAGTCGAACATGGTGTGGACGGCCGGACTACCGATTTGACGGACAACTTCGGCGGCATCTGCCAGCGTATTGACGACGTCGCTCTGGGATTTTGGAAGTGCCTCCATTAAGAGGCTGACGCCACGTTCGGCGGCGAGAGGGGCGATGGAGGCCATGCCGTCCATGAAGTTCCTGGTGGCTTCTGCTGCGGTCAGTCCACCAGTGGAGGAGCGCTGTTTCGGTGATCCGAAAACCATCACGCCATTATCCGAATCGGTTCCCCCCAGATCCGCGCACAGATCGACCAGGTTGCGGACGTAGGTCCAGCTTTCAGTGCGGAGGGCGGTGTCGGGGGTGGTGACGTGGATCTTCTTCGGGGTGACCAACAGCCAATGGAGACCTGCAAAAGCGACGCCTTCGTTCGCCATGATGCTGCGGTACTCGCGGCGCTTGGCGGCGTCAATGTCGAGCGGATCTGCCGCTAGGGTAAACGGGGCGATCTCGATGCCGTCGTAACCGGCTGCGCGCAAGACACGGCATACGGCGGCGAAGGAATTGGGGTCGCTTTGAGCGTAGCGACCGCCACTGTGCGGAGCCTCGAAGGCCTCGTTGCACATGGCGTAGCGGAACGGATTTCCCATCAGATACTTACCATCCGGATTGTGGACATCAACCTCCTAGTTTGCCAGATCGGCGGCGATGGTGGGGGTACGATGCTGGTCAAGGAGGTCAGGCTGGTCGGAAATCACGGGCGATGACGCCGAGTCCGCCGAACCAGTCCCGTTCGATTTCGAAGGCCGCATCGAGTGCAGTGTGGCCGGAGAGTTCGTCGACGCGCTCGCCCATGCCGAAACCCTTTAGAATCAGGCTGCGGCCGTCGTGCCGAGCGGCGATCTTGAGGTGCTTGTCCTTCCAAGTCTGGGGCGGGCCCGCGAGTTGGGCTCCGAGTGTGGCGAAAATGGGCCGGGGATTTTCCAAACCAAATGGGGCGATTTGGTCGAGGGCTGCCCAAAGTTCCTCGCTGACGTCACGGAAGCTGATGATTGCATCTACTTTTGTGGTGGCGCGCATGTCCTCGGGTGTCAGCCGGGCGGAAGCGTACTCGCGGAGACGACGGTCAAATTCCTCCAAGTTTGCGGCGGGGAGGGTGAGGCCGGCTGCGTGGGCATGTCCACCGAACTTGGTGAAAAGTTCGGGCATGCTTTCGAGTGCGTCCAAGAGATGGAAGGCGTCGGTACTGCGGCCGGAACCGTGGGCAATACCGTTTTCGACTCCAAGGACGAAGGCCGGGCGGTGGTAGCGCTGGACGACGCGGCTCGCGACGATGCCGACCACGCCGCGGTGCCAATCCTCGGCCCAGAAGACAAGGGCGGAGTCCTCGTCGGTGACCGGGCGTTGCAGGCAGCGATCAAGAATCTCATCGACGATCGCGCGTTCGGCGGCTTGGCGCTCCTGGTTGAGGCTGAAAAGCTCGCGGGCGATCATTTCCGCCTCGTCGGGGTCGTTCGTGAGGAAGAGCCGGACTGCTTGGCCGGCGCTATCCATACGTCCGGATGCGTTGATGGCGGGGGCGATTCGGAAACCGACTTCGGTGGCGTTGGGAATCTTGTCCTTGAATCCGGCGGCGTTGAGCAGGGCGCGCAGGCCCGGGTTGCGCACATCAAGGAGGCCGTTGAGGCCGTGTTTCACGATGATGCGGTTTTCGCCGGTGAGGGGGACGATGTCGGCAACCGTGGCGATGGCGACTAGTTTCAGGAAGGATTCGAGGACGCGGGTCATGCGGCCCTGGGTCCAACCCATGTCCAGGAGGACGGCGTGGGCGAGTTTGAAGGCGACTCCGGCACCGCAAAGGTTCTTGTTCGGGTAGCGGCAGTCCGTACGGCTGGGGTTGACGACGGCGAGGGCGGGGGGTAACTCAGCTTCAGGGAGGTGGTGGTCGGTGACGATCACGTCGAGGCCGAGCTCGCGGGCGCGCTGGATTGCGGCGACGGCGCGGGTGCCGTTGTCGACGGAGACCAGGAGTTGGGCTCCTCGTTCGAGGGCACCGTCGATGGCTTCGGGGCGCATGCCGTAGCCGTCCTGAAGACGGTGGGGGATGTGCCAGCCGCAGTTGGCTCCGGCCATTTCGAGAGCTTTTTTCAGGACTACCGTCGACGTGACGCCGTCGACATCGTAGTCCCCATGGATTTCGATGCGTTCGCGGCGGGCAATGGCGGCGCGGATGCGGTCCACGGCCGGCACCATGTCGCGGAGCAGAAAGGGGTCGTGCAGGTCCTCAATGCGTGGGTTCAGGAAGCTGGTTGCGCTGGCGGCGTCGCGGTAGCCGCGGTTCCACAAGATTGAGGCGGCTGCGTTGGGAAGGCCGAGCTCGCGCGCAAGGGCCGCAATCGACGAGTCATCCCCGGGGCTGGGAAAGATCCAACGGGCTGGAGTGCGGGCCGCTTTAGTTGTTGGAGTAGAAGCCGCCGCCGAGTCCGTCGTGTTCGTCCCCTGAGAATTCGTCTGTGTCGTCGGGCATGAAAGTCGAGAGTTCCTCGACCGCCTCCATGAACTCCTCGTACCAGTCGGTGCGGAGTTCGTAGAGATAGAGGTGCGAATTGTAGTCGAAGGCTAGTTCGATGGAGCAGGTAGCACCGGTATGCCGACGCGCGCCGCGGATGGTTTTTTCGTATTCGCGCTTGTCATCCCGGGTGAGATGGGCGTTTTCCAACTCCTCCAAGGCTTCCTCGAGTTCCTCGTCCGAGAATTCCAAGGCTGAAAGCAAAACAAGTTTCTGGCCGGCTTTTTGGGCGGCTTCGAGGAACATGCGGTAGTCGGGGAAGGTTTCGACATCCCAGGCGATTACTGGGAGGGCGTCGAGCGTGCCGGGCATACTGCGGAAAACACCAAACTGGGAAGCCCCGAGGTAATCGAGGATCTCCCGCTTCAGAGTGTCAAGATTTAGATCCACGGGGTCCCTTTCGCACGCTTCAGAATACCACCGGGAGCGGTTCAATAAAGGCCGAGGAGTTCGGGCGGCGTTGGCTCCTTGAATGCGGGGCGGGTTGCGGAGTATGCTCCGTGCTTTGTGAAAATTCGGTGGTGGGCTTCGGCAAGGGTGGTGAGAGGCTGCCAATGCTCCCGGAAACCCAGGAGGCTGCGGGCCTCCTTTTCCGTGCGGATTTGGTGCGCTGCCGGGTCGAGGCCAGCGTCGGAGACTGATTCGTAGCTCAGTCGGTATCCTGGGTTCGGCTGTAGCGAGAACATCCAATCGAAGATGGCCTTGGATCGTGGCATGTGGAATTGGGAGGTGATGACGAGGAGATCGCGGATGCCCATCGGATCCGTATGGATGGCGCGGGCAAAGAAGGCGTTGCCCACAGTGTCGTAAGAGTGGGTTTCGGTGAGGATCCGGTCGGGCGGGACGCCTGTGGCGGCGAGGTATCTGGCTCCGGCTACGGATTCGTAAATGGGGAAACCATGTTTATCGAGTGGCGGAGGCCTGTAGGTGGTACCGGCGCTCAGAAGGATCAAGTATTCGCCGGAGTGGAGTTCGCGCGCCCGCTCGAGGCGGCGGCGGGCCCATTCGGGGAGTTCGCCGCCATTCCGGACGCCACCGCCGAGGACGATGATTGCTTCGGGCATCTACCTTTGATAATCCCACGGACGACCTTGCCGCGACCTGCTCCTTCCGCGCCCGATGCTGCGGTTCGCGCGGCGCGTCCGCTTCAATTCAAATGTGCCGGTTGGGTGAGTGCGCCGTTGCCAGCCGAGTCCCACACGGCAAAGCGTACCCACTTCTTGCCG
>CAIYDY010000338.1 GCA_903925015.1 uncultured Acidobacteriia bacterium | reverse complement strand
TGACCTTGGCCAAAGACTTGGGAATCCCGATCGTCGAACAGACGATCCCGCGCGAGCTGCTCTACATCGCCGACGAGGTTTTCTTCTCCGGAACCGCTGCGGAGATTTCGCCCATCCGCTCCATTGATCGCATCACTATCGGTGCAGGCCGGCGGGGCCCCATCACGGAACTGCTCCAGAAGGAATTCTTCGGAATCGTCGCAGGTACCATCGCCGACCGGCATGGATGGCTGTCGATGGTTCCAACCAAGACGGAGTAGCGCCGCTCGACTTGTGAAAGATTGATGTAATTGGTTTCGCGGTGCTTTTCTTGACTGTCCCGGGTCGGGCTCATTTTTCGTCACATCCGAGGGGCGTGGAATATTTCTACGAATTCCGCGCCTTCCGGGAGTGTAGGCGCTGGCAATGGTACTCGAGTGTCGGTTCTTCGGTCCCTGAGGATGATCTCAAGCTTGGGCTGAGTGGGTCCCCTTGGTAGAAGTAGCTTTCTCATGACCGCAAGCGTCTCCAATCTTTGTCCGATAGTAGTTCTCAGCTCTGCCTCATAAGCTAGGGCCCCAACCCACTGGATCTCGACGAGTCGGTGCCCTTCAATGAGAAGGTTGTGGTAGCCCATCTCCTCCAGTCGTGCCTTAAGGAACCGCGCGCGGTAAGTGTCACGATCACCAGACAAGGACTCTTCGAAATCGTCGTAAGAATTCCCTTCTACCCGGACATAGTACACAGGAGTGGACCCGCTCGCCAGGAGGACTAAAGGCTGGTCGGTTCGGTGCCATTCAGTAAGCGCGTAGAGCCCGACTGGGGGCCAGTTCAGCTTGCTATCGAGCCGAGTGAAGGAATTCGGGCTATCGAGCAGGTGTAAACTGCGGGGAATCGTCACCACTTCGATCTGAAGGTGCGCGATGAACTTATTGAACAAGCGCTCGTAAAAGTCGGACCTAGCCTTGTCGCGTAGTAGGTTGGCGACGGCGAGCCAAGTTGCGTTCCCCTTCGCGATATCGAAAATTTCCGACAGCGCAGTCGTCCCGAGGTCGCCTGTGCTCGACAAAAGAATGATCGAAGCCGCAGGAAACTCGGGGTAGAGCTTCCTAGCATCCTGCGGAGCCACGGCTACCCTCAGTTCAATCAAGGCGTCCAGTACCTGCAGCATTGCATCATGCTGGTCGCGGGACCAACCCCCACCCGTGAGGTCGGTGGGTTGGTATTCCCGAACGAGTTCCAGCAAGGATGGGACTTGTGCCGTCTGTCGCTCCAAGCGGGCAATCCACGCACCCCACGCCACCTTCCGCGGTTCTCGAGATGCGAGCCAGTCGCGGGCCCGCACGGTGCGGGCTTGCCCCTCCGCCATCATCAGCAAAGAGGGATCGGGCTCCTGTGCGTTTGCCGACGTCAGTTGTAAGAGGACAATGGCAAGTATGTACGTAGTTCGTGGCATGACGTCGGACGGATGACGCGCGGGGTGCCACAATCGTTGCCGAAAATACAAAAAGGGCGGGCAGGATCCTAAGATCCAACCCGCCCATTTCATTGCTTCCGAAACCGACTACAGGCCCTTGGCGGCCAGGAAGATCGCCAAGTCATTCACGCGGTTCGAATAACCCCATTCGTTGTCGTACAAGGCAACAACCTTCAACAGATTCCCGCCGATGACCTTGCTCAACTGGCCGTCGATGATCGAGCTGTTCGGGTTCTTCAACATGTCGGTCGAAACAACCGGATCTTCCGTGTAGGCCAGAATACCCTTCAACGGGCCTTCCGCCGCAGCCTTCAGCGCCGCGTTCACTTCCGCATCCGTCGTGTCGGTGGCCAACAGGACAACCAAATCGACGACCGAAACGTCCGGCGTCGGAACGCGCATCGCGTAACCGTCCAACTTGCCCTTGAGTTCCGGCATCACGAGCGAGATGGCCTTGGCCGCACCGGTCGTGGTCGGGATCATGTTCAGGGCGGCGGCGCGGGCGCGGCGGAGATCCTTGTGCGGGAAATCCAACACGTTCTGATCGTTGGTGTAGCTGTGGATCGTCGTCATGGAACCCTTGACGATCCCGTACTTCTCCTGCAGAACCTTCACGAACGGCGCAAGGCAGTTGGTGGTGCAGGATGCGTTGGAGACGATGTTGTGCTTCGAAGCGTCGTACTTGTCGTCATTGACGCCCATCACGATGGTGATGTCCTCGCCCTTTGCCGGGGCCGAGATGATGACCTTCTTCACGGTGCCGCGCAGGTGCTTGGCGGCATCCTTGGCGTCCGTGAAACGACCGGTCGATTCCACCACGATCTCGGCTCCAACCGAGCTCCAGTCGATCTCGGCCGGGTCCTTCACCGCGAAAACCTTGATCCGCTTGTCGCCGATCACAATAGAATCGCCATCGGCCCTTACGTCCTCGGAAAGCTGTCCGAGCACGGAGTCGTACTTGGTGAGGTGGGCGAGCGTAGTCGTGTCCGTCAAGTCATTGACTGCGACAAATTCGATCTCGGGGTTGTTCAACGCGGCGCGGACGACGTTGCGGCCGATGCGGCCAAAACCGTTGATAGCTACTTTGACTGACATATTTCGGGTGTGTCTCCTTCTGGGAATCAGATTCGTGGAATCAAAACAGGAATGCGAACGAAAAGTGCAGGACCGGTAGGCCTGAAAACGTGGCGACCTGAACCCTCAGGATACCAGAAGCTCAGGAATAGCAAAATTTGCCTGCGGAACCGACTTGCGCCAATAGAGTACCTATGGTACTTTCGTACTTGGCGTTTCCTCCGCCGCGCACGCACCCCTAAAAAGGGTGGAGCCGGCCGCATCGGAGGTTGCGTGCCGGCTCTGCGTGGTAAGCCGTTTTGTACTCCCCAGCGTAAAGCCGCCTACAGGAGAACACGGTTACCGCGACGAATTACCTTCTAGCATACATCTTTTCTTCGCGTGGGGCTACACTCAATTGTCATTTGACCGTCGAACCTTGGGACGGTGCCGGATTTCCGTGCTCTACCAAGTTCTTCAACCTCCCGACCTGTTCAGCGAGGACTCCGTCGACCGGTCCGGCCCAGCTTCCGAGTCCGCCCGCCAGATAGCCCGCAACCGCATAAGTGAACTTCAACGCCGTGCCTTTGCCCTCCGCAGCTAGTTCAATGGTCATCGTTCCCACCGACGCCACCGACTGCAGCGGCCCCAAACTTCCCACCAAAACCAACTTCTTGCCCGGCATCAGCGACACCAATTCCATGTGCTTCACACCGCCGCCATCGGGCAGCTTCTCGCAGAAGCAGCCCCCAGCCCGCTCCTCCATACTGAGATTCTTCGCATCCCCTGACCAGCTGTGGGCCGAGCTCCACCACTGGCTGACTTCGAATATTCTCCGGTAGACCTCGCTGGGCGACTTGTCGACCGTTACCTGCTCCCGCACCGTAAATCCAGCCGGACTGGAATCCACCACTTCGGCAGCCAGCGGGGCCGCAGCCATCACGAACAAGAAACAGGGAACACCGGTCTTGCAGGCCATCTAGACATGATAGATTCTTCAACAGGACCACCACGTGAAACGCATCCAGATCCCCGTCCTCGCCATCGCCGGTACCGCACTGGCCCTGTTCCTCCACCGCCCATCCGACAACGCCAAGGCCGCCATTCCGGTCAACAAGAAGCGAATCCTGGTCATCGGCCAGACCAAAGGGTTCCAACACGATTCCGTGCCCGACACCATGGGCTCGGTCTGGAAAATGGGCCACGACACCGGCCTCTGGGACACCTACCTCCGCACCGACACCGAGCTGATCACCAAGGGCAAGGTCGGCGCAAACGGGAAGAATCTGGATGAGTTCAACGCGATCGTCTTCGCGTCAACCACGGGCGAACTGGAACTTTCCGACCAGCAAAAGAAGGACCTGATCACCTTCGTCCACGACGAGGGCAAGGGATTCGTCGGTATCCACGCCGCGCTCGACACCAATTACAAATGGCCCGAATACGGCGACATGATCGGCGCGTATTTCGACAACCATCCGTGGGGCACCTTCTGGGCACCGATGATCAATGAGGACCCGCATTCGCCGATCACTGGCCACCTGCCAGGCGCATTCACCAAACGCGACGAAATATACCAACCGTCGAAGGAGTTTGCGCGCGACAAGGTGCACGTCCTGCTGCGGCTCGACGAGCGCAAGCTCGATTACTCCAAGCCCGCAGTCAAGCGCGCCGACCATGACTTCGCGGTGGCCTGGACCAAAATGTACGGCAAGGGCCGGGTCTTCTATTCGACGCTGGGCCACACCAACGAGTCCTGGAATGATCCCGAGGTTTACAAGATGTACTTCGAAGCGATCAAGTGGTCGTTGGGTCTGACCGAGGGCTCAACGTCCTCGCACCCGCGGACAGCCCCGCCGGCGGAGTAGGGCCGGACTTTGCGAAGTGCGGCCATGATTGACACATTTCAGGACGCGGAGATTACGCTACCCTATTAGCAGGACAAGCGGAATGGACATCCAACTCACTTCAGACCAACAAGCCTTTGCCCGCCGTGCCGTAGAGTCCGGTCGCTTGGCCAACGAGCAGTCCGCGGTGCAGGAAGCCTTGGCGCTTTGGGAGGAAAGGGAGCGTCGGCGGGCTGAGTTCCTCGCAACCATCGACGACGCCCGCGCTTCCCTCGCCCGGGGAGAAGGCCGAATCATCACCCAGGAGTCGATGCGGCAGCTGTCGGCCGAAGTCCGGGAGCGGGGTAAATCCCGACTGCTTGCGGAACTCGCGGCCTCGCTTTAGACTGTCATGTCACACCGCGCCTCCCCACGGGCCGAGCAGGATCTGAACGATGTATGGGTCGGCATCGCCAAAGAGGCTGGGGAATCTTTATCCTCCGCGTGGTGCATGGACCGAGGGACTTGGAGTCGATGGGAACGCTGTAACCAGTTTTTGAGACGACCCTCGCACCCCCAAGTCGCGCCTCCACGCCCGCGATCGTCGAATGCACCATCAGCTTGCCCACCGCCGGTGCCAGCCACTCGGCATCACGCCGGAGCTTGGCCGCCAGCCGGTCATCGCGTGCGTCTTCAGGAACCCGTCGAGGATGTCGGAAAGCACCAGGATGTGGTGGTCGCGGAGCAAGTGGGCGATGTCGGTCGCCGGAATGATCCCGCACGTTCCTGCGCTACGCGGCTTCGCGCACGGGAACCGTCAGCTTCTTGCCGATCGCTGCAAACGCCATCTCGATCTCGTCAATATTCGACGGACGGTTGGCGTCGAGAATCTCATCGACTCGGCTCGCCGGACACTTCATCAATCGCATCAAGTCCGCCTTGCCCAGTCCCGAGCTTCTGAGTGCGCCATACAGTCTGAACTTCGATTCGGCCGCCGAAGGAACTCGAACCAATCGCTTGCCCGCATCCGCACTGCTTGCGGCGGGAAGCCGTTCCCATCTGTCCACATAAAAAGTCAACGCCAAGGCGAGTGCGTCTTCAGCCATATCGGTGGCTTCTTCCAGCGTGTCACCCTGGGTGATCGCTTCCGGCACGTCCGGGAATGTGACGACATACCCTCCCACTTCTTGGTCGAGTGTGAATTCGGCTGGATACTCCATTTTGTTCCTCACTTGAGACCTAGCTGCTTCTTGATGCCCTCGACGGTGCAATATCCCATTGGAGTTAACTAGTCAGGCTCAACGAGGGCTTGTTCAGACTCCGTGATTCGGCAGGCAGTAGAACAAGTTGGTTCTCGTTGATCGGGTCGGCGCTGGCGATAATGACCCCGAGCCGATTCGTCACGAAACTTCGATCCTCATCTAAGGAGTTTGCGAGGACGATTGTGGTATCGTCAGCCTCGGGCCAGAATCGCCATCCCAACCTTCCGCCAAGAAAGGTTGAACCGCCGCTGAAGGCCGCAGGGATGCAGATGAGTTTCTGGACAGAGTCGAAGCCTTGCAGCCTTTCCCGAAGCGCCTTGAATCTATCCCTCGCATCCATGCAAATCAGAACGCCCACGGATGTACCGTTAACCGTTATTGGATTCTCCAAGTCGCAATCCGACGCGCGCGGTTCATAGATTCCTGTTCCGTCGTCGCCTTTCTTCTTGCAGATCTCCCGTGGGTCTGCCAAGCCGTCGATCAGATACGCAACATTGTCGGGTTTGTCGGCTTCGCCCGGAACCAGCAGGGATACCACAAACGTAATCGAGCAATCCTTGGCGAGCTTCGTCAAAGCCGTCTTGATACTCGAGTGACAAATCGTGGGTCCCGGACCCTTGCCATACGGTCGGCCCAAATTGAAAGCCTCCGGCAGCACAATCAGCGAGTTCGTAAGATCGCCACACCGACCCATCTGCTCCTTCAAGGCACAGATGGGCCGGTCATGGCCTTCAACGAAATGAAAACATCCAATCCGGTCGAACACGCTGTTCCGGCTTCTATGCCACCCCGTACCAAGCCTTGATCCGCCGCAAAGCCTCCATCAAATTCTCCATCGAATTGGCATAGCTGAAACGGATATACCCCTTCCCGAACTCCCCGAACCCGGCCCCGTCCAGGCACGCCACCCCGGCCTCCATCAACAACTTGTCCGCCAATTCCTTCGACGACATCCCCGTCGCCTTGATATTGGCGAACGCATAGAACGCCCCGCCCGGAATCTCGCACTTCCAGCCCGGAATCTCGTTCAGCCCCGCGCAGAACGCGTCACGCCGCCGCTGGAACTCGGCCTTCATCACCTCGACCGGCTCCTGCGACCCCTTCAACGCCTCCACGCCCGCAATCTGCGTGAACGTCGCCGTGCACGACGTCGAATTCACCATCAACTTTCCCACCGCCAGCGCAAGCCACTCCGGCATCACGCCGTAGCCCAGCCGCCACCCGGTCATCGCGTACGTCTTCGAGAACCCATCCAGAATGATGGTCTTCTCCAGCATCCCCGGCATGCTCGCAATCGAAACCGGCTCTTCATTTCCATAGACGATCCGCGAATAGATCTCGTCCGAAAGAACAATGATGTCCTTGTCCCGCACCAAGTCCGCAATCGCGGCGATGTCGGCGGCCGGAATGATCCCGCCCGTCGGATTCTGCGGCGAATTCAGGATCACCATCTTCGTCTTGTCGCTCAGACTCGCCCGGAACACGTCCATGTCGAACGAAAATCCGCGCTCCTCCACCAACGGAATCGGCACCGGCGTCGCGCCGCAGAACTGGATCATCGATTCGTAGATCGGGAAGCCGGGATTCGGGTAGATCACTTCATCGCCGGGCTCCAGCAGAGCCATCAGAGGAAAAAAGATGATCGGTTTGCCGCCCGGCACCACCACCACGTTCTTCAGTTCCACCGGGATGCCGCGCGTCTTCGACACGTAATCGGCAATCGTCTGGCGGAGTTCCGGCAGACCCGGCGTCGGGCCATAGTGGGTAAAGCCGTTGTCGAGTGCCTTTTTCCCGGCATCGATCACGTTCGAAGGGGTCTCAAAATCGGGCTCCCCGATTTCGAGGTGAATGATGCTCCGCCCCTGTGCCTCCAAGTTGCGCGCGCGCAGGAGGACGTCGAAAGCGGACTCGACGAGGAGGTTGGACATCCGGTTGGCAAGTTTCATGTTGAGGAGTTTCCTAAAGCTTTTGAAATGTGGGGATGTCCCCATGGGGTGCGATTTCCGCCACCCTGTCGCCGATCACGACACGTTCGCCGAAAGATCGGCCCACGATCCGGGTGCCGTCCTGAATTTCAACGATCAGCACCTGGTAGGGCGCATCTGCGGCGAACCGCTCGGGAGCGGCGTGAACGACAGTTTCGGTGTAAACGGTCCCGGTACGCATTTTATAGCACCCGCCCTTCTCCACGGCTGGGCTCTCCCAAAATGGTCACCACGCAGGTCGCCCCACTTCCGCCCAAATTCTGGGCAAGCCCCACTCCATGCCGATCCAGCTGCATTTCACCTGCCCCGCCCCGGATCTGCCGCACCACATCGCAAATCTGCGCCACACCGGTCGCTCCCACCGGATGGCCTTTCGATTTCAACCCGCCGCTCGCGTTCACCGGAATCCGACCGGCCCGGCCCGTCTCGCCTTCGAACGCCGCAAACCCGCCGCGCCCCCGTTCGACGAAGCCCAAGTCCTCGGTCGCCACGATTTCGGCAATCGTGAAGCAGTCGTGAACTTCAGCGAAATCGATGTCCCCAGGGCCAAGACCGGCCATCGCATAAGCCCGGAACGCCGCCTCGCGCACTGCTGGAAAGGTAGTGATCGAGGGTTTCCGATCCAACGCCACGTAGTCGGAAGCCTGCGCCGCGCCCAAAACCGCCACCGCGTCCGGGCCGCAAAGATGTGACGCACGCAACACGACGGCCGCCGCCCCATCGCTCACCAGCGAGCAGTCATATAGGTTGAGCGGCTCCGCAATTGGACGCCCGTTCATCGCCTGCTCCAGCGTGATCACCTTGCGCATCTGGGCATCGGGATTCAGAAAGCCATTGGCATGGTTCTTCACCGCCACCGCAGCCAGATGCTCCCGCAACGTGCCGAATTCATGCATGTGCCGACGCGCAATCATGCCGAAGAGCGATGGAAAGGTGGAGCCCGCCGCCATCTCGCCCCCGGGACCGCAATCCCCCGCCCCGCATAGGATTTCCGTGACTCGGGGATTCGGCTGGCAGGTCATTTTTTCCACGCCCATCACCATCACGGTGTCGTAAACACCGGCCGCAACCGACAGAAATGCATGGAAGAATGCCGCGCCGCTGGACGCACAGGCCGCTTCGAAACGCGTCGATGGAATCCCGGCCATCCCGAGCGCCGTCGATATATAGGGAGCCAAATGGTTCTGCGACGTGAATTCCGGCCCCGCAAAATTCCCCAGATAGAACGCCTGGACCTCTTCCGGCACGATTCCGGCATCCGAAAGAGCCTTGTTTCCCGCCTCGACGGCAAGGCTTCGGAGATCGCGGTCGGCAAGTGCGCCAAACCGGGTCTTGCCGATACCAGCCACTGAAACTGTCCGCCGCGAAGCCATCCTATACAACCGGGTTCCAGACCCGCGCCAGATCCAGCACGAATTCTCCGACGGGCCCTTCCCCTGCAATGTTGGCAATGTCCACCAAGGTCCTTGGCTCCGATCCCGGCTGGTAAACCTCAACGGCGCGCCTATCCGGGTCCACCAACCAAGCCAACTGAACACCGTTGGCGACCCACTCCCTCATTTTTCGCCGGGTTGTCGCCAAGCTGTCGCTCTCCGACTTCAGTTCCACAACAAAATTCGGACAGAGCAGCCAGGTTCGGCCAGGTCCAGTCACGGCCATTCCGTCGATCCGATCCCGCGAAATCCAAGCAGCATCGGGACTGCGACGCGCTCCGCTGGGAAGCCGAAAGCCGCCGGAGGCATCGACCACAACCCCGCCAACACTGTATGCCCAAGTCCCAAGTTGAACCAGGATAGCACCGCTCCGTGCCGCCGTGAACCAGTACGCAGGTGGCATCAGGATTACATCCCCTTCCGCAGTCATCTCGACCATGCAGTCCGGATGCTCCGCGCAGAAGTCCTCGAACTCCTGGTCGGTCATGGGCCCCGAGGTCAACCGCGCCGGGAGGTATTTTTCGTCGATGACAACCGGCATAGCCACATTGTACCCCCGCAAACTCCGGTCAGCCCTCATCCGGTAAACTGGGTGCTGTCGATGCTGAAATCCCTACACCTCACGGACTTTACGGTCTTCCGGGATGCCGATCTGCGTTTTGGAAAGCACCTGAACATTGTGATCGGCGAAAACGGCGTGGGAAAGAGTCATATCCTGAAGGCGGCGTATTGCGCGATAGACGTTTGCGCACGGGCCAAGGGGCCGGAGCCGATCACCGAGGCTGGTATGAGCACGGATTTGGCCCGAAAGTTCCTTTCTGTTTTTCGTCCGCGCATCCTAGGCCATCTAGTGTGGCGCAATGGTTCAGTCCGCAAGACTACGCTGGCGTTTGACTTCGATCAGCCTGATCTTGACTTGACCTTTTCATTCCCAACTCACGCCAAGTCCGAACGACACTTGTTGATTGACAGACTGCCGACCCAGACCGCACATGGTCAGCCGGTCTTTTTTCCGACCCGCGAGTTGTTGACGATCTATCCGGGGTTCGTCTCGTTATACGAAACTACCTACGTCCCATTCGAGGAGACGTGGCGCGATACCTGTATCCTTCTTGGAGCTCCACTCGTTCGAGGCGAGCGGGAGATCCGAGCCGCCCAGCTTCTGGAACCGTTGGAATTAGTACTGGGCGGCAAAGTCATCGTGGAGTCCGGTCGCTTCTTACTAGTGTTCCCCCCACCAGCCGGATGGATGGAGATTGATCTCGTGGCCGAAGGGATGAGAAAACTGGCCATGGTGGCCCAATTGATTGGTAATGGAACCCTCCTTGACGGTGGATACCTGTTCTGGGATGAGCCGGAATCGAACCTGAATCCGCGCATCATCAAGACGGTCGCCAAGACCATCCTCCAACTTGCTAACAGCGGTGTGCAGGTTTTCATCGCCACCCACAGCCTCTTCCTCCTGCGCGAACTGCACATCCTGCAGCACACGGACTTCCCCAAAATGGACACCCGCTGCTTCGGACTGCATTTGGAACAGGACGGATCCGTCCGTGTCGACCAAGGCCGCACCATGGATGATGTCGGCAATATCGCGGTTCTTGATGAGGAGTTGGAACAATCGGACCGCTACATGGAAACCGAGATGCGGCAGGGAAAGACCGAGTAGGCTATGGCGACAACCAACGTCGATGGACTTTACTTCTCGTTTCACCCCAACTACGCGGTCCAGAAGTACGACGAGTGGCAGCATTTCCGCACGGTATTCATGCCCGTCGGGAAAGCAGCGGTCGACTTGGTTGCTTTCAAAATCAGTGCCAATGCGGATGTAGTTTGGCTAATCGAGGCGAAGGACTTCCGAAGGCAATCCGGAGAAAAGAACCAATCGGGTGCCGGGTTGCCAGCCCACACCGCTCGAAAGATACGGGAGACCTTGGAAGGTCTCGCCGATGCGGCCGCCAATGCGCTGATCACCGAGGAGCGCGATCACGCCAGCAAGGCCGTCGCCCGGACACCACGCGTCGTCCTGCATCTGGAGCCCTTCGATCCCGAGACACCCACCAAGCTGTACCGCCACTCGATTCCGCTTATCTTCCAGAAGCTGAAGCAGTTGGTAAAGGACATCGACCCCAACCCCCTCGTCCTCACGATCGCCAGCACCCCAAAGTACGGCGTCCCCTGGACCGTCAGCTGATCAAACTATACTGTCACTAACGCCCGAGAAAAATCCTCCACGCCCTGCCGCCCCGCGTCGTCAACCTTTGCAGGGAATGACCTTTCTCGCCACACGCCCGGTGCATATGGAACAGGACGAAGCGCTCGACCCGGTCACGACCCTTTCCGCCGAGACGCGCGACCGTTTCGTCGCTGAAAACATGCGCCGCATCTTCCGCCAGATGTACCGGATGGTCGGCAACATCGAAGACGCACAGGATCTCACCCAAGAAGCCTTCATCAAGGCTCTCCAACGCCAAGACCAAATCCGCGAGGGCGAAAAGGCCACCCACTGGCTCTCCCGAATCGCCACCAACACCGCGCTCGACTTCCTGCGCCGGCACAATCGCGTGTCCTTCGTCGACATGTCCGAGGTTTACGGCGACAACTACGCCTCCCACGGACCCTCCCCCGAAGCCGCAGCCATCCAATCCCAGGAACAGGACTGGCTCAACTCCGG
>CAIYDY010000337.1 GCA_903925015.1 uncultured Acidobacteriia bacterium | reverse complement strand
ACTGCGCCGCTCTGCACTAGAAAACTTTAGGTTATCAAGTCGCGGAAGGGAGAACGAGCCCTTTGCGATGCATGCCGAAGCAATCTCCTAAAGAGTCCATCCCTTTCGGCCGGACAATTGTCCGCGCTCGACAAGCTTTACGCTACGGCAGGCGCCTTGTTAGCGTGCGCGCCAGACGAAGATCGCAGGCAAAGGAAGCGACGGGTCTTCGTTGGCTCATCCGTCGAGGGATTGTCTGTTGCAAATGAAGTCCAAGCCCTACTGCATCACGAGTTTGAGATTGAAGTCTGGAACCAAGGGACGATTTTCGGTTTGGGTTCTGCAACCCTTGAGGCCCTCGAGTCCGCAGTGCAGACCTACGATTTTGGCGTTTTCATATTTACGCCGGATGACCAGCTGCATTTGAGGGGAGCCGTAAGGCCTGTGGCGAGAGACAATGTTGTTTTCGAACTTGGACTGTTCATCGGGAAGTTGACGCGGCAACGAGCCTTCATCGTCCAACCCTCTACCGACATTGCACTGCCGAGCGATCTCAGTAGGATCACGACCGCATGCTACGATCCAAGTCGAACCAATCTCGCGGCTGCGGTCGGCCCAGCCTGCCAACAGATCAGGAACGCCGTGGCTACTGCCGTGAATCGAGAACGTGTCCGGGGGTAGACTTTAATCAAACGGTGCCAGCACCCAAAACCCGCTGGCGATAGAACGCGCGCCCTGTGGGTATGACTCGGGGTGTGTCGCGTCATCCTCGTATTAAGCAGGGTACGGAACCCGAAACACGCCCTTGATGCACTCCAAGTTCCGCACCGCGATCTGGGTATGGGTTTTCATCGCGAAGCCCGCACCCGGGTACGCTGGCCCGCCTTCGGTAAACGTGCCCTTCACTGTGTCGGCGGGGGGCTTCCGTTCCCTCCTTCGAATCACATGCAGCCACTTCACAACCGCACAATCCAAGGCGCGGCGCAGACTGTCCCCGCTATTTGTAGGTAGGCTGCTTCCGGCTAACCGGGTCTGTTCCGCAAAACTGTGGTACGACGCTTGGACCAGTTGAATGCCATTGGAGCTGGTCAGATCCAAGCACAGGCCGAGGTCGATTACCGCGCCGACCACAAACGGCTCTTTGAGGCGACTTCGCTTCCTGCCGCTGACCTCCGCAGCGAATTCAAGTCCGCGTTGGGGATTGGACTCCCAAAAGTAAACACCCGGCCCGAGCCAGTCGTAGTCATTGTTGCTGGGTTCGAACAACGCGCCTTCAAGCAGTCGCTCCCCCACTTGGCGGTCGCAGCCGTGGTAGCCCAATACGAAACTGGACGTAAGCCTATGCACGGGGCTATTGGCGGTAGGCTTTGGCCAGCTTTCCCGACTTGGTGTAGATCCCAGCCTTCACCAAGGCAGCAAGGGAGTCTTGGGGCGTTTTAAGGCGAGCCGAGAACGATTTGACCGCCTCCCGAAATTCCTCGACCGCCTTGGGAGAATTCAGATCCAGAATTGGGCCGGAGACCTTCTTCTTCATTTCTACAATCTACCACCGGACGTTCGTAGCTTCCAAGGCTCCACCCCCATCCTGTAATCTTCCTGAAACCCCGGCGCGCTAAGATAGCGCATCTGACCCCTTCCAACAAAACCATCGCCCGCGTTTTCGCCGGTACTTGGCTGGCTTACGGCTCCCTGTACCTCTGCCGCAAGAACTTCAGCGTCCTCATGCCGTTCCTCGCGGCGAACCTGCACTTTTCCCACCGCGATCTGGCACAGTTGGTCTTCCTTTACAGCGCCATGTACGCGGTCGGGCAATTCATCTCCGGCACTCTGGCGGACCGGATGGGGCCCAAAAAGCTTGTCGCCGCCGGTATGCTGCTCTCCGCACTCTGCTCGGCATCCATGGCCATCGCCGCGGGTATGCCCGGCGTTTTCGGCATTCTGGCCGGGCTGCAAATCGTCAACGGACTGGCCCAAGCCTGCGGGTGGCCGGGCGTACTGAAACTTACCGGTGCGTGGTTCGATTCGGCCCGTCGCGGAGTTCTCATGGGCTGGTGGAGCACCTGCCTCGTGGTCGGCGGTTTCGCCGGTACCACCGTGGCAACATGGTTTGCCACCAGCGGCTTTCAATCCGGTTGGAAGATGGGCGCGACCGGCCCTGCGGGGGTACTGGTGGGAACGTGCGTGGTCTTCTTCGCGCTGACCGTGGAGCGACCGCGCCAAACATCAACCAAAGAATCGCGTGCGGTGGCAACCTCAAGCGCTTGGGGCGAGGTACTCCGGTCGGAGGCGTTGCGCAGCATCGTCGGCGGTTATTTCTGTCTCAAGCTGATGCGTTATACATTCCAGTTCTGGCTACCGCTCTACATGGTGGAGAAACTGAAATATGGCCCAGGGGCAGCGGGATACTCATCCGCCGCCTATGAACTGGTTGGATTCCTCGGCGTACCCTTGGCCGGCTACCTCTCCGACAAAGCATTCAAGGGAGCAAGGTTTCCTGTCGCAGCCGCAATGATGTTTGCGCTCTCCGTCGTCTGCATCTTTTTCCCGTGGATGAGCTCGCTGGGGCGAATCGGCAACTTGGTCGCGATCGGCTTGGCCGGAATCCTCACCTTCGGCCCCGATACGCTCACTGCGGGTCCGGCGACGCAGGACGCGGTCAGTCATAGCGCTACCGCAACAGCGGGTGGATTTGTGAACGGAGTGGGCTCCATCGGCCAACTGCTGTCCCCGGTTCTTGTCGACTATACCGTCGCAAGATTCGGCTGGGACGGGTTGTTCGGGGTATTCGTGGTCGTGGCGGCCCTCGGCGGGGTGTCACTCTCACTCATGGTGCGCCCGGAATCACGGGCGCTCAAACCCAGGCACGCCAACTGAAGGCTGCCTGAGGACCTACTGGATGTAGCCGACCGGCTCCAAGCAAAAGTGCGAATCTTGGCGGCGCTCGATCATCTTTGCGGTCGTGTGGATCGCTTCCTCAAGCCCGATGTTCCCGTTGCGCACGCCCAAGAGTTCGCCGCTCCACTTGCAATACTCCACAATTTTGAATCGGAGCGTCATCGGGTCCACCGCACCCGCGAACATCGCTTCGTTTCGCAACGCCTGTGTGTTTGGCATTTCCATTGTCATAGTTTTGTTACCGAAGTGCGCTTTAGAGCCGTTCTGTAGCCAACTCTTGGTACGCGTCCCTACTATATTAGTGCCGTTGGACCTGCCGAAGTTTCCAAAATCTTCATCGACAGTACTGATACCGTCCATAGGCAAAACCCAATACCGCACGTTGGGGGCCGTATAGTACTTGATCGGCGGACCCCGCTGAAAGCTTTAGACTTGCGGCCAAAAAAATATCGGCGGCGACAGCAGGGCCAACAGGCACCGCACGATCACCGCCGATACATCATCGCGAATAACTGCAGGACTACCGAAGCAGCGCCCAAATGCCAGTGCCAAGTAGCAATGCCGCTGCATTGACGGGAATGGCCTCCGTGAGTACCCCCGCCGCCCGCCCATCATGCGCCAGCAGCGACCGCACCTCCGCAAGTACCATCAAATCACTACAACTCCCCGAGAGGAACCGTTCCCGCTCGTGGAGCGGAAGATCCGCCGACCCCAGGAACAGCTCCTCCACCAAGTGATACGGTCCGGCGTCCACGCCGCTACCCGAGGAACCCGAGGTCGCTGTTCGGGAAGTTGCCAATGCTCGGAAAGATCGACTGCATGCTCCCGGCACCGACCCCGAACCACTTTGCCAGGGTCGCCGCATACTGCGTTACCGAAGTCGTCGGGATCATCGCCCCGCCACCGGTGGCGTCATATTGACCGCCGAGCGCCAAGACCGGGAAAGTCCCGTACATGCTGCCGCCCTTCACCGCCCCGCCGATGGCGAAGTGGTGGCTGGCCCAGGCATGGTCGGTACCGCTGCTGGAGTTCGGCTGCAGGGTGCGGCCGAATTCCGAGGTGGTGAAGGTCGTCACCTGCTGCGAAATCCCCAACTCCACCGTCGAGTTGTAGAAGGCAGCAATCGCCGGGCTGAGCTGCGCCAGCAAGGCATCTTGGTTGGCCAGCTGCGAGCTATGCGTGTCGAAACCGCCCAGAGTGCAGAAGAAGATCTGCCTGTTGAGACCGAGCTGCGAACGCACGCTCATGATCCGCGCCACCATCTTCAGCTGCGCGGCCAACCCGTTGTTCGACGGGAAAACGGTGTTGATCACCGGTCCCGCAGCCAGCAACCCGTTCAAGGTATTGGCGTTGTTGGAACCACGGGTGAAAATTCCGTTCGAGGATTGCACCAGCTTCAGCCCGTTGTCGAAGCTGAGAAGGGACTGCATCCCCTGCTGCCGGGCCGTATTGCCCTGGATGCCGGAAACTTGAACCGCGCCCGTCGGGGGGACCACCGAGGGGAAGTTCTGGTTGCCGGTGCAAAACATGCCGCATCCGGAGGCGTCCACCACGGGCGGAAAAATCGCCCCGGCATTCTGCGCCTGGACCGCGTCGGCCAGCCGACCGCCCCAGCCGGTGCTGATCAGTCCATTCGGCACCGTGGTCTGCCACTGGTTGGCTTGGTCGGAGTGCGAGAACAGATTCGCGGGCACGGCGGCTCCATTCAGGTAGCTGGTGCGGTCGAGACCCGGGGCGACCAGCATGCCCACGTTGGTCAGGATCGCCGCCTTTCCACCGTTGTAGAGCTGCTGCAATTCCGTCAGCTTCGGGTGCAGGCCGTAAACGTCGGTGCCGTTTTGGATCTGCAACAACGAAGCCTGCGGAAGTGCCAGGTTCTGCCGCGCCTGCTGGTACAGGTTGATGCCTTGTGCTGCGGTCGAGATCGGGATCACCGTATTGTGCCCGTCGTTTCCCCCCGCGAGGAAGATACAAACGAGCGCCTGGTAACTCCCGCCACCCGCCGCGAAGGCGTTCATTTCGCCGAACTTGGACATGCCGCCCAACGCGCCCAACGCCGTTACCGAGCTCAGGCCGGCCTGCAGGAAGTCTCTTCTGGATTTGATGAACATTGTCGTGTCTCCTATGTCTTTTCGTTTTGGATGCTTGGTGGTCTAGTGCCAGACGTTGTAGTAGCCCGAGGTCAGCAGCAGGTACATCCCGGTTTGGACACGCCGCAGATTGCCGCCCGCCTCCGTCGAAACCGCACTCACCAGGGTCTGTTTCATTGCCGCCGGCATCGTGCCGTGTGTGAAGGTGATGTCCAGTGCGTCAACCAAGGCCGACGGCGTTCCCGCCAGAGCCGCCAGCGGAGTCAGATCCACCGTCGCGCCCGGCCCCGAGGTCTGCACCAATACCGAGTAGTTGTAGAAGAAGCCCGACACGAAGTTTGCCCGGTACACCGCCGTGAAGGGCGAGTAAATGTGGAATTCGGGCCCGAGTGCCTGCGTACCCGGAATCGTGTAGAAGGGCGAGTAGTAGTTGAATACGCTGGGCGAGTTGTAGATGTCTTCGCCCATGGAACGCAGGTCGCCAGCGAAATAGTTCTGATCGTTGATGGTGGCCGAAAGCGCCCGCATGATGCCGCTGATGTAGAGCGCGGGTTCCTGCAGGTGCCCGTCCAGCTGTTGGTCCTGGCCGCCGCCATCGTTGGCGCGTGCTTCCACGTCCATCAGGACTGCCGTCACCACAGCCTTCAAATCTCCGCGCACACCGTTCCCGTTGTCGTTGAAGGCGGCAGCGACGCGACCCACATAGGCCGGTGTCGGATTGCTCTTCACCAAATGCTGGATCATCTGCTTGGCGAAATACGGCCCCACGTTCGGGTGGTTGAAGATGTTGTCGAGGGCCGCGTTCAAATCCGCCTGCGCCGTCAGGTTGGCGGGCACTACGTACCCGTTGAGCAGGGTCTTGGACCCCGTGTCGTGGTACGCCGAATAGTTCACCATCGGAGCGCCCGTGTAGATGTAGTTGCCGAAGTAGCCGGTCTTGCCCGGGGCCGGGGCGTAGCTCCAACCCGTGAACACCCGTGCAAATTCTGCAATCGTCTGCTGGGTGTAGGCGGGAAGCGGAACCCCGAGCGCGTCCACCTGCGGCGTACCGTCGGGATTCAACAGCGCTGTACCGATCGAGAACAACTGCAGAATCTCGCGGGCGTAGTTCTGGTTGGCCACCACCGTGCCGTTGGCATTGCCTTTCGGACTGTTCGCCATGTCGAGGTATTCGCCCATCACGCCGCTCAGCGTGACGTCGCCCAGGATCTGCCGGAAGTTGCCGAAGGCGCTGGCCGTCAGCATGTCCTGAAAAGTCTGCATGTCGGTCTGCCAAGTGATCTTGTTGAGCGACGTGACAAAGAATTGGCTCAGGACGAACGCGACCCGCTGCCGAAGCTGGTCGGGATTCGTCACGGCATTGGTGATGAACCGGGGTGCCATGCTGCTGACGTTGCCCAGGTTCTTGAAGTTCGAGGTCATCGGCATCGCGAATTGCTCGTTCAGCCAGCCTTGGAAACCCACCTGCTGCACATGCTGTGCGTCCGCGGGGCTCGGCCCGAAGGCCGCCTGCTCCAGAAAGCGCCTTGCGGATGCTGCCGAAACCAACGGATTCGCCACACCCACCTGAACCGTCAATGGCGCGGAGGCGATGGGACCGTTCGAAACCACGATGCTGCTGGTGCCCCCAACCGAGGCATAGCCGGATACATTCAGCTGTGTCGCCGAAACGTAGGAGCTCGAAAGGGTGTTCGCACCGAGTTTCACCGTGGACGTATTGTTGAAGCCCGTGCCGCTGACGGTGGTCGAAAATACACCGATAGGTATCGGAGACAATCCAACCGCACTCACCGTCGGCGGGACATTGCTCAGAATCGTGACGGTCGCCGAACCGGTCTTGCTGGTCGCGTCTGTTGCCGTAATCGTCACCGTGGCCGGATTCGGCACCTGCGCCGGGGCGGTGAATAGACCCGATGCGCTGATGGTCCCGGCGCTGGCCGTCCACGTGACCGCCTGGACGGTTGAGTTGAACTGCTGCGTCATACCCTGAACCACGCTAACTGTGGATGGGGACACAACTGGAGCCGCACCCGCATTACCGCCCGGAATCGTCAGATTCAGCATGTTGGAGGGCATCGAGGTCGTGTTTTTCACATAAACCAGTCCGCTCATGCCTGCGGTCACATACCCGTTCACCGTCAATTGGGTGGATGAGACATAGGTAGTGGAAGTGCTGACATTCCCGTAGTAGCCCCATGCGCCGGGTTGGAAGCCCAATCCATAGACTTGGAGCGTCATATAGCCGCCCGAAACCGAAACCGCGAGGCTCGTCAACGTCGGCCCCGGTCCTTTGATGTTGAGACCGGTGGAACCGGACACCGTGGGGTCCATCATGGACACCGCGATTACGGAGACGTAGGTACTCGCCGGCATCGCGGCGGGGGCCGTATACAAACCGTTTGCGTCGATGGAGCCCCCGCCCACGATGGACCAGTTGACGGCGGTATTGGCGAGACCCGTGACGGTCGCAGTCATTTGACGGGACGCGCCGATACCTACCGATTCATTGCTCGGCGTCACCACAATGGAGCCTGCGCCGAACAGCGGCGCGGCAGCCAATAGGGCCATGCCGATCCTCCGAATTGCCTGTGTGTTTCGCATTGTTTTCTTTGCCCCCGGGTCGCCTTGGACAACCGTGAGTGCCCGGGTGGAATATCCTCCACTCGGTAGGGCGCAGAAACGCGAAGTTTTTTTATCGGTGCGAGAAAAAATTCTACGTGGCCGGCTCTTCCATGAACCGCCGCAGCCAAGCGTTCGCGATGCGGATTTCGCGGTAGACCGTCTGGACCGACATAGACATCACCTCCGACGCCTCTTCAGCGGATAGGCCGCCGAAGTAGCGGAGTTCCACCAGCTTGGCCTTTTTCGGATCCTGCTGGGCCAATGCCGTCAGAGCATCGTCCAAGGCGATCAGATCGCCCGCGCGCTCCTCGGCGGCGTCGATCCCATCGTCCAATTGCAGCGGCCGCTTCCCTCCCCCGCGTTTGGTGGCGTTGCGGCGGCGGGCGTGGTCCACCAGAATCTGCCGCATCACCTGGGCGGCCACTCCGCTGAAATGTGCCCGGCTTTCGTAGTCGGGCTGCTCCTGGCCCGCCAGCCGGACGTAGGCCTCGTGGACCAATGCCGTCGGCTGGAGGGTGTGCCCGGAGCTTTCATTGCGCAGGTAGCTGTCGGCAAGGCGACGCAGTTCCGCGTAGACCAAGGGCATCAACTGGTCGAGTGCGGCCTTATCACCGTCGCGAAGGTGCCGGAGAAGCTGGGTAAAGGGTGCGGTCTCAGCCAAACCACCATTGTAGCGGCGAAATCCCGCAGCCCTTCACCAGCTACTCTTAGCAGGGCCGGCGGATAATGCGCTTCAGGTGGCGCAGGGAAAGAGCCAAAGCACCTATCGTACCCAGGAAAAAGGTGCCCGGTTCCGGTGTGTCGGGTGGCGGTATGCATGCCCCTGTTGGCGGACACGGAGGAGTATCCCAGTCGACCTCGCCCGGTATTGTCCCGACGAAGCCGGAGCGCAACTCAACTATTGGCGCCAACCCCGCAGCACCCGTGCCCGAGTTGAATGAAACCGTCTCCAGCATCCAAGTGCCAGGCGAGATATCCTCGGTGGTTCCGTTGAAAACACCCAGATCCCGAGACGAGGATTCTGCAGTGCGGATGGTGATTTGGAACGTGTTCGGCGTCGCCTCCAGAGCCTGGCTCCGACGGCCAACACCGATAGTGAAGCTGTAATCCGTGTTGTCCGCCAGCGTATAGGAGAGCTGCTGCCACACATCGCCGTTGCCCGTCATACCAAGCATGGCTTGGCCGGTATATGGTTCCAAGTCGGGTGCACCGGTCCAGATCCACCCGCCACTGATGCCGCCCACTTTGTTCCATCCCTCCACGGGATACAACCACTGCATCAGCGGGCTGCAGCAGGAGTTGGTGTAAGCCGGATGGATTTCAAACCCAAGGTTGTATGCATAAGGACTCAGCTCGAAGCCCCCGGCATGCGCAGTACCCAAGGACAGCGTTGCCGCGCAAACTGTCCCTGCGAGAAAGACTTGCTTCGTCATTTCGATGTTGCTCCTTTTCCGCCGGAACCTGTAATTCCGGGCGCTGGGGAGAATGCACCTGGGCTGCCAGAATGTGTCCCATGTGGGCTTGCGGCCCATACTTCCATGATGATAGAATTATCGAAGGATGACAGCGCCAACCGATGACGAGATCACCCGATTTGCCGACATGTTCTCCGCGATGGGCACCGGCCCGCGGCTGCGAATCATGAGATTGCTTCTCTCGGCCCACCCTGAAGGTCTGGTCGTCGGGGATATTGGCCAGGAGTTGGGAATCGCGGCTTCCACACTCTCCCACCATCTGGAAAAGCTGAAGAACGAGGGGTTGGTGCGGGTCCGGCGCGAGGGAACATTTCTCTGGTACTCGGCCAACGCCGATGTCCTGAAGGAACTCCTCGGGTTCCTCTACGCCGAATGCTGCACCAGGAACCAAGCCGTGGAGCCCCACTCGTTCGTCCAAATTGGCTGCTGAAAAGGAGTCCGGAATGCAAATTAGGGAAGTTGTCAAAGAGAAGTACGGCCAGGCCGCATTGCGCGTCCACTCGGGAGGTCGTTCCTGCTGTGGTGCCGCTGCGAGCTTCGAGGGGAGCTGCGACCCCATCACCTCGAACCTGTACGACGCCGACCAGACCGGCACCTTGCCGGAGGCAGCAGTTCTCGCATCGCTAGGTTGCGGCAATCCCACGGCGCTGGCCGAACTGAAGGCCGGGGAGACGGTTCTCGACCTCGGCTCGGGTGGCGGCATCGACGTCCTGCTCTCGGCGCGCCGCGTCGGACCCACCGGCAGGGCCTACGGGCTCGACATGACCGACGAGATGCTCGCCTTGGCGCGCGAAAACCAACGCAAGTCCGGCGTGGAGAACGTCGAGTTCCTCAAGGGTGAAATCGAGCACATCCCGCTGCCAGACAATTCCGTGGACGTCATCATCAGCAACTGCGTGATCAATCTCTCTGCCGACAAGGACCGGGTCCTGCGCGAGGCATTCCGGGTTCTGAAGCCCGGCGGACGCTTCGCCGTTTCCGACGTGGTGACCCGGGGCCACGTTCCCGATTCGGTCCGGGAAAACATGCTGCTGTGGGTTGGATGCATCGCCGGTGCACTGGATGACTACCAGTACGTTGCAAAACTGGCGCGCGCAGGCTTCGACGCCATCGAAATTGAACCCACGAGGGTCTACAACATCGAGGACGCCCGTGGTTTCCTCACCGGCCAGGGCATAGATGTGGACCGGATTGCGCCGCTCGTGCAGGACAAATTCATGAGCGCCTTCATCCGGGCGACCAAGCCGAATACCTGCTGTGCGCCGGGGTGCTGTTCGTGAGCATGTCGCGGCGGCTGGCGGCTGAAGGGGTCGGCACGGCGTTGCTGCTCGCGACGGTGGTGGGATCCGGGATCATGGGCGAGCGGCTGGCAGGCGGCAACGTCGCCATCGCGCTGCTCGCCAACACGCTCGCAACCGGGGCGATGCTGGCGGCACTGATCCTGACTTTTGGACCGATATCCGGAGCACAATTCAATCCGGCTGTCACACTCGCGGTCGCCTCGCAGGGCCAAATGGCCTGGCGGGAAGTGCCCGGCTACTTGGCGGCCCAAGTCGCAGGGGCGTTTGCAGGTGTTGCCACCGCGCACTTGATGTTCGGGGAATCCTTGTTCGCCGCATCGCAACACGTGCGCGCGGGATCCCCGCAACTCTTCAGCGAATTCGTGGCCACGTTCGGACTCCTGTCCATCATTTGGGGATGCGTGCGGAATCGACCCACCGCAGTACCCTACGCCGTAGCAACCTACATCACCGGAGCGTACTGGTTCACGGCCTCTACGTCGTTCGCAAACCCGGCTGTCACCGTCGCGAGGGCGGCAACCAACACTTTCGCCGGCATCCGGCCCGACGATGTGCCCGGTTTCGTCGTCGCACAGCTCCTCGGAGCTGCAGCGGCAACCCTCCTGTTCCGCTGGCTCCTGCCCCAACCAACGTCCAAATAAGGAAACTCATGAACGCCAAGAAACGAGTCTTGATTCTCTGCACCGGCAATTCCGCGCGCAGCCAGATGGCCGAGGGCCTTTTACGCCACGACGCGGGCGACAAATTTGAAGTCGAGAGCGCCGGCACCAAGCCTAGCCTCGTCCGCCCCGAGGCCATCGCCGCAATGGCCGAACTGGGCATCGACCTCACCACCCACCGCTCCAAATCCGTCACAGAGTTCGAGGGCCAGCATTTCGACACCGTGATCACCGTTTGCGACCACGCCCGTGAATCCTGCCCCGTTTTCTTCGGAGAAGCCGAGCGACTGCACCACAGCTTCCCCGATCCGCTTTCCCACGGCTCCGAGGAGGAACGATTGGCCTCCTTCCGCATGGTTCGCGACCTGCTGCGCCCCTACTTGGCCGAATTCGCGGCCCGCTAGAGTTGCGATCCGCTCCAGTCTAGGCCTTGGCAAACGGATTATCGTCGGCGCTGGGTCCGTAGATGGAGGGCACCTTGCCGCCCATCGGCCGGATGTAGGCGGACAATTGGCCCCGGTGGTGAATGCTGTGGTGGATGGCGAAGGCCAGAATTCCTGCGGCTGGCTGCTGGATGAACCCGAAGCAGTCCAGGATTTTGGCAGCCTCGTCCGGGGTATAGGCCGCAAGCCGTTCCGTTAACCCGGCCATGGTCGCCGCATACCAGGCGGAAACCTGCGCCGGAGAAGTGGCGTCCGCAGGCCTCTCCGGCATCTTGCCGAAATCGCCACTGAGGATGCCTTCCAGAAACATCACGTCAGCCGCGGCGAGGTGCCAGACCAACTGATCGGCAGTCATGCATTTTTCTGACGGGCGATAGTCGAGGTTGGCGTTGGGAGTTGCCGCAATAACCTTCGCGGTGGTGGCTGTCTCCTGGCGGAGATGCGGGAGAACGGATTCGAGTAGGAATTTCGCCTGATCGGGAGTCATACCCTCAAGGGTATCGCAGTTCCTGTCAGGCCTTGATCAATTTCCGGATGCCTCTCAGTGCGCGGCGATGGCAAACGCGGCGATGGCAAACGCCGCGATGGCAGAGTGGAGATATGCCAGCTTTGCCATTGCTTCTCGCCAGCCTGCTCGCCGCCCAGTCCACCCCGCCCCCCAAGCATTACGAGTGCCAGCGCGCCGGGTCCCCCATCAGGGTTGACGGCGGTATTTCCAGCGCCGAATGGAAGTCCGCACCCTGGACGGACTGGTTCGAGGACATCGAAGGCAGCATCAAACCCGCCCCCCGCTTCCGCACCCGTGCCAAGATGCTTTGGGACGATCAATACCTCTATGTCGCCGCAGAATTGCAGGAACCGGACGTCTGGGCTACACTCACGGAACACGACGCCGTCATCTTCCATGACAACGATTTCGAAGTCTTCCTCAACCCCACCGGCGACTCCCTCAAGTACTTCGAGTTCGAAATCAACGCGCTCGGCACCTACTGGGACCTGTTCCTGCCCAAGCCCTACCGCCAGCAGGGCAAGGCCGACAACGGCTGGGAGATTCCAGGACTGAAATCCGCCGTGCGGGTCAACGGATCGATCAACAATCCCTCAAAGCCAGACAAAAGCTGGACCGTCGAACTGGCGTTCCCGTGGACCGCATTCGT
>CAIYDY010000336.1 GCA_903925015.1 uncultured Acidobacteriia bacterium | reverse complement strand
GTTTCATGCTGCACTACAACTTCCCGCCGTTCAGCGTCGGCGAAGTCGGCTTCATGCGCGGTCCCGGCCGTCGTGAAATCGGACACGGTGCTTTGGCGGAACGCGCAGTCATCGCAGTCCTCCCCACGGAAGCCGATTTCCCCTACACCCTTCGCGTCGTCAGCGACATTCTCGAGTCCAACGGTTCCAGCTCCATGGCTTCCGTGTGCGGCGCGAGTCTCGCGCTGATGGATGCCGGTGTGCCGATTGAGGCCCCGGTTGGCGGCGTCGCCATGGGTTTGGTGAAGGAAGGCGACAAGTACGCCATCCTGACCGACATTGCCGGTGCCGAGGACCATTATGGCGACATGGACTTCAAGGTCGCCGGAACCACGGCCGGCATCACGGCCCTCCAGATGGACATCAAGGTTCCGAACGTCACCACCGACCTGATGAAGGAAGCCCTCGACCAAGCCAAGCGCGGCCGCATGCACATCCTCGCCAAGATGGATGAGGTTTTGGCCGAGTCGAGGACCGACATGTCCCCGTACGCTCCCAGGATCTACACCACCAAGATCCCGCAGGATAAGATCCGCGACGTCATCGGACCGGGCGGCAAGGTGATCCGCGGAATTATCGAGCAGACCGGTGTCAAGATCGATGTCGAGGACGACGGCACGATCCACGTGGCATCCAACGATTCGGTTGCCGCCAAGAAGGCCCTGCAGATCATTGCCGACCTCACCGCGACCGCCGAAGTCGGAAAGACCTACCTCGGCAAAGTTGTCCGCTTGGTTGACTTCGGCGCATTCGTCGAAATCTTCCCCGGCACCGACGGCCTCCTCCACATCAGTGAGATCGCCGAAAACCGGATCAAGGAAGTTCGCGACGAACTGAAGGAAGGCGACCAGATCCTGGTCAAGGTCCTCGGTCTCGAAGGGAACAAGATCAAGCTCAGCCGCAAGGCCGTGCTGAAGGAACAACGCGAGAAGCTCAAGGCCCAGGGCTAGCAATAGCGGGGCTTTCTGTCGAAACTAAAAAGGGGCGGATCCTTGAAGGATCCGCCCCTTTTTTCTGCGTTTGACTACAGACTCCGGAAGTATTCCACCGTGGACTGCAACCCCTGGTCCAATCCGACCACCGGCTCCCAACCCAACAAGCGCCTGGCTTTGGCAATATCCGGCTGCCGCTGTTTCGGGTCATCCTCGGGCAGCGGATGGTACACCACCCCTCCCTTGCTGCCCGTCAATGCCACAATCGCGTCGGCAAACTGCGAAATTGTCATCTCGTTCGGGTTGCCGATATTGGTCGGATAAACCTCGTCCGACAGCAACAAACGCACCAAACCTTCAATCAGGTCGCTCACGTAGCAGAAACTGCGTGTCTGGGAACCGTCGCCGAAAATCGTGATCGGCTCGCCGCGAAGGGCCTGATCCATAAAGGCAGGCACAACACGCCCGTCGTTCAGCTTCATCCGGGGACCATACGTGTTAAAAATACGGGCAATACTGGTCTTGACGCCGCGCGAGCGGTGGTACGCCATGGTCAACGCTTCGGCAAAGCGCTTGCTCTCGTCGTAGCAGGAGCGCGGACCCACCGGATTCACATTTCCCCAATACGTTTCAACCTGCGGATGCTCCAGCGGATCGCCGTAGCACTCCGACGTTGACGTGATCAGGTACTTCGCACCGTACCGTTGGGTCACCTCCAGCATCTGCCGGGTTCCGTTGGAGCCGACATCCAGCGTCTCAATCGGATACTCCAAGTAGTCCTTGGGACTGGCCGGCGACGCCATATGCAACACGTAGTCGACAGGACCGACATCCACCGGACTCGCCACATCCTGCTCCACGAACGTGAAGGCCGAATTCCCGGCCAAGTGCGCGATGTTCCGCCGCCGGCCGGTCAGAAAGTTGTCCAGTCCCACCACAGTTGCGCCCTTGCCCAGGAGATAGTCGCACATGTGCGATCCCAAGAAGCCAGCCGCACCGGAAACCAGCGCTCGTTTTCCAGTCAGATTCGTTTCCTCCGCGTCCGGCGGCTCACCGCCGTATGGCGCCACACACCGAACATACAGTAAAATATACCATTTCAGCGATTTCCCCACGCTTGCGGCCCCGGAATGCCGCCAAACTTCCCCCGCAGCAGCCGCGGCTGAAGCATTGCCGATCCGGGAGCGCTAAACTACTAAGGTTGCTTGATCTAATCCAACCAGAGACTCCCGAGGATCTGAGCGCCGAACTGGGCCGTGCCGGACGGGCAGGCAGGTCCATCGAACTATTCGGGAATCACTCCAAGAACGCCATGGCCGGACCAGTCACGGCCGGTGTCGTGCGCATTTCCACCAAGAATTTAAACCAGGTTGTCCAATATGAGCCCAAGGATCTGACCATTAGCGTCAGAGCCGGCATACGCTACGCCGACTTGAGCAGCATCCTCGCCGCGAACGGCCAGATGATCCCCTTGGATGGGGCCTACGACCAACATGCAACCGTCGGCGGGATGGTCGCAGCAAACATCTCCGGCTCCCGGCGCCGTGGCTATGGCACGGCGCGCGATTGGGTGATCGGCATGCAATTTGCCACCATGGACGGCAAACTCGTCCAATCCGGCGGGATGGTCGTTAAGAACGTTGCCGGGCTCGACATGGGCAAACTCATGATCGGCTCCTTCGGCACACTGGCCGCTATCACCACCGTGAACTTCAAACTGGCCCCGATCCCCGCGGCAACCATTACCGTTGTATCCCCAATGGAGGATGCAAGTAAGGCGTTCCATCTCGCCGCCGATTCTCTGCGCGGAGCACTCAACCCCGTGGCTGTCGATGTCCTCAACCCCCAGTTGGCCTCCTTGCTGGGATTGGAACCGCTCCACACCTTGGTACTGGCCTACGCGGGAAACGCGGCGGTCGTCGAACGGACCATCCGCGAATTCTCATCTAGAAATGGCGTCCAAATCCTTCGCGGACAACAAGAAACGGATTTCTGGGCCGCTGTGCGGAACATTACCCCCCACCACTTGGACGCCAATTCCAAAGGAACAGTATCCCGCGTTTCCGTACCCCTGAAAGGTGCCGAGAAAGCCATGGGAACTTTATCCGTGCCTTGCCTCGCACACGCCGGATCAGGTGTCCTGCGGGCTTGGTTCCAGAACGCGCCCGCAGCTGCCGCTTGGGTCGCAACCGCTACGCAACAGGGAGCCAGAGGTGTTGTCGAGTTCTCTCCGAACTCCGCCAAGTCGCCCGAATCCCTCTGGCCGGCCCCCGGCGGCGATTTCGAGATCATGAAACAGGTCAAGCACATGTTTGACCCCCAAGGCCTGCTCAACCAGGGGAGGCTCTATGGCCGCATCTAATCCACTCATTTCCATCGAGCACGACAAACCGCAACAAGTCGATCTCGACCGCTGCGTCCACTGCGGCCTCTGCCTGAACGCCTGCCCCACCTACCGGGAACTCGGCGTCGAGATGGATTCCCCACGAGGCCGTATCTACCAGATGGTCCAAGTGGCGGCCGGCGCACCCATCACCGAGTCCTACAAGGAACATATCGACCTGTGCCTCGCCTGCCGGGGCTGCGAAAGCGCCTGCCCCTCGGGCGTGCAATACGGCAAGCTCGTCGAGGCCGCGCGGGCTGAAATCGAAGCAAGCACCCGGCGCCCGCCCCTGGCGCGATTCGTCCGCTGGCTCGTGTTCCGCAAGCTCCTGCCATCCCGCGTTCTACTTACCGCTGCCGGTGCCGGACTTTGGATGTACCAGGCCAGCGGTCTCCAGAAACTCTTGCGGGCGACAGGACTGGTAGCACTTCTTGGCCCCCTGAAGGACCGCGAAGCGCTCTCCCCCTCCGCCGAAATCCCGTTCTTCTTCCGCGAAATAGGAAAGACCTTCGCTGCCGACGGCCCCAAGCCCAGAAAACGGGTAGCCTTCCTCGCCGGTTGCATTGCGAACATCTCATTTGCCCGTTTGAACGAGGCCACCGTTCGCGTCCTCCAGCGCAACGGCTGCGAAGTCGTCATCCCCGATGCCCAAACCTGCTGCGGCGCGCTCCACCAGCACGCGGGCATCCGCGACATGGGCCGGGCCCTTGCCCGCCGCAACATCGACGCCATTCTTGACGACAAGAAGGGTTTCGATGCTGTCATCACCAACGCGGCTGGTTGCGGCTCCACCCTCAAGGAGTACGACGAACTCCTGGAACACGACCCCGACTACGCCCAGAAGGCCCGCAAATTTAAGTCGCTCATGCGCGACGTGACCGAATTTCTCGCCGATCTCGGACTTAGTCCCGGCATGGGCACGGTCCAAGCCTCCGTCACTTACCAGGATTCCTGCCACCTCGCCCACGGCCAAAAGGTCCGCAAGGCCCCGCGCCAACTTCTAGCGGCAATCCCCGGTGTCACTTTCCGCGAAATGCCGCTCTCGGACCTCTGCTGCGGCAGCGCCGGAATCTACAATGTCCTGCATACTGAGCTCTCCATGGATATCCTCGCCAAGAAGATGTCCAACGTCAATCTCACCAAGGCTGACATTATTGCGACGGCCAACCCCGGCTGCATGTTGCAACTCGACGCCGGTGTAAGAAAATGGGGGAATGGCGAGAGGGTTGTCCATGTGGTCGAATTGCTCGACGAGGCCTACATTGCCGGTTCTTCGAATGTCGGCTCGGCGCGTGCGCGCTAGTCTTGCGATAGCCGTCGCGTGCACCCTCGCGAGCTTGCACGCCCAGACCGAGGCCCCGAAAACCGGGGATCTCAAAACACATGAGAAGGACGGCCAGCGGTACGTTTGGATCGCACCCGGCAAGTTTTCCATGGGCTGTTCCCCTGGTGACAACCGCTGCCACGTCGACGAGTCCCCCACCCACACCGCCGAGATAACCAAGGGGTTCTGGCTGGGACAGACCTCCACCACAGTAGGTGCGTGGCGGAGATACCGCGCCGCAACCGGCAAGGACGCGCTTCCGGACAAGGATAATTTCGGACGCCTGTTCAACGAGGGTGTCGGAGACGATAGCTATCCGGCGGTTGCCATGACCTGGCCCGAGGCTAGGGATTTCTGCACATGGGCCGGCGGACGCCTTCCCACGGAGGCCGAATGGGAATACGCGGCCAGGGCTGGCAGCAACGCCGCCCGCTACGCATACATCGACTCCATCGCTTGGTATGCCGATAACAGCGGCAAGGGGCCAATCGAAAGCCTCCGGCTCTGGCAGACGGACCAGCGCGGTTATCCCCAAAAACTATTCAACAATGGCGACGCCCCCCATCCCGTCGGATTGAAGACCCCCAACCGCTGGAACCTTTTCGACATGCTGGGCAACGTCTGGCAGTGGACCTCGGACTGGTACTCCGCAAGCACTTACGAGACGGGCGAGGCGGTTGACCCCCAAGGCCCTCCGACCGGGCAGAAAAGAACCGTGCGCGGCGGTGCCTGGTACAGCATTCCCACCTTGGTCCGGGCATCCGCCAGGAACAGCTACGAACAGGAAAGCCGCAACGTCTTCATAGGTGTCCGCTGTCTGATCAACTGAACACGACCCGGTCCATCCTCAGCCACGACGCCCGGACACTAGCATAAAATACAAACAATGCTGAGAAGCGCACTCACGGCCTTATGGATCGCCCTGCCGACGGTCGCGGCTGCCCAAACCGTCGGGTTTAACAAGGACGTCCGCCCCATCCTCGCCGACAAGTGCTTCATCTGCCACGGCCCCGACGCGGCCACCAAGAAGGTCCCCTTCCGCCTCGACCGCGAGGAATTCGCCAAGGCCGACCTCGGCGGCGGACGCCACGCCGTCGTCGATGGCAACCCCGCAGCCAGCGGACTCCTCGCGCGCATCACGTCCCCCAATGCGGCCCTCAAAATGCCGCCGAAGTACACTCAGCAAACCCTCACCGACAACGAAATCTCCATCCTCCGCCGATGGATCGAGCAGGGGGCCAAGTGGGAACCGCACTGGTCGCTCATCCCCCCGAAGTCCAGTGCGGCATTCAACAGTATCGACGGCTTCATCCAATCCAGACTCCAGCACGAAGGCCTCAAACCGCAAAACGCAGCCGCACCGGAAATCCTCCTCCGCCGAGCCTCGTTCGACCTTACCGGCCTCCCCCCCACGCCCGCCGAACTCGACGCCTTCCTCGCCGACAAATCACCGCAAGCATTCGAAAAGGCCCTCGACCGCCTCCTCGCATCCCCCCGCTACGGCGAACGCATGGCAGCCAAGTGGCTCGACGCAGCCCGCTATGCCGACACCAATGGCTACCAATATGACGGCCCACGCGACATGTGGCGCTGGCGCGACTGGGTCATCGACGCCTTCAACTCGAACAAAACCTACGACAAATTCGTCATCGAGCAGCTGGCGGGCGACCTGATTCCCAACGCCAAGCCCGACCAAATCATCGCCTCCGGGTTCAACCGCAACCACCGCATCAACACTGAGGACGGCATCGTCCCCGACGAGTACTTCGTCGAGCAGGTGGTCGACCGCGTCGAAACCACCTCGACGGTCTTCCTCGGCCTCACCCTCGGCTGCGCCCGCTGCCACAACCACAAGTACGACCCCCTCCTCCAGAAGGATTTCTATTCCATGTTCGCGTTCTTCAACAGCCTCCCCGAGCTGGGACGCGGCATGAAGTACGGCAACACCCCCCCGCTCTATCCGGCCCCGACTCCCGACCAACAATCGCAAGTCGACGCCCTTCAACGCAAGATCACCGCCGCGCAAGCCCTCCTGGCACGACGGGAGCAGGAAATCCAACGCGCCCAAGCCGCGTGGGAGAAAACGCTTCCCGCCGGGACCCACTGGGGCCCATCCACAGCCTTGGCCTACACCTCCGGCCCCGACACCATCGATTTCGATGGCACCAAGACCATCAACGCGGGGGATGTCGCACCCTTCGACATCGCCGACCCCTGGACCATCTCAGCATGGATCTACTCTGACGGCACCCCCGATGGAAGCATAGCCAGCCGTATGGTCGACAACCCAACCGGCAAGGGCTACGGCGTCCACCTCAACAAAGGTCACGTCCACGTCAACATCACCAGCGTCTGGGCCGACGACGCCAACCGCCTCGAATCCGAGGAGACGATATCCGCCAACCAGTGGCACCACATCGCCGTAACCGTCGACGGTTCGCGCCTCGCCACCGGAGTCTCGGTGCTCATTGACGGTAAGCCCGCCAAAATGAAGATCGAAAACGCGACCTTGTACCGACCGATCCGGAATGCTGGCAACGCTTTCAAGGAGCCCTTCCTCGTCGGAGGCGGCTGGGGCCCCCAGCGCCGCTTCAAAGGCAAAATTGAAGAACTGCGCGTCTATTCCCGCGCCTTGGAACCGGAGGAACTGGCCGGTCTGAGCGTGCGCGGCTCACTCAAGGACCTCGCCGCCAAGCCAAGCCGGTCCACTGCCGAAGCCTTCGTCCTTCGCGCCACCTTCCTCGACACCGACCCCACCGCGAAATCACTCGGCGAAATGAAGCTCGAACTCGACAAGCTCCGCCGCTCCCTACCCACCGTCATGGTGATGCAGGACCTCCCCGAACCTCGTGCCGCCTTCCGCCTCGACCGCGGTGCCTACGACAAGCCAGCGGAAAAGGTCGACCGCGCCGTCCCCTCCGCTCTACCGCCCCTCCCCGCCGACGCCCCCCGCAACCGCCTCGGCCTCGCCCAATGGCTGGTCGACGGACGCAACCCGCTCACCGCCCGCGTCGAGGTCAACCGCCTCTGGCAACTCGTCTTCGGCACCGGCCTCGTGAAAACCGCTGAAGATTTCGGCGTCCAGGGCGAGCCCCCCAGCCACCCCGAACTCCTCGACTGGCTCGCAATCGAATTCGTGGATTCCGGCTGGGACATCAAGCACATGCTGAAGCTCATGATGCTCTCGGCCACCTACCGGCAAAACTCCACCGCCTCCCCCGAACTGCTGGCCCGCGACCCCGACAACCGCCTCCTCGCCCGGGGTCCCCGCTTCCGCCTCCCCGCCGAAGCCATCCGCGACCAAGCCCTCCACGCCTCCGGACTGCTCGCCGAGAAGGTTGGTGGCCCCTCCGTCATGCCCTACCAGCCCGCCGGCCTTTGGAAGGAAACGGCCATGCAGGACATGAACTACACCCAGGGCCACGCCGACGACCTCCACCGCCGCAGCCTCTACACTTTCTGGAAACGCACCATCGCCCCGCCCATGATGGTCAACTTCGACGCCGCCGGGCGCGAAACCTGCGTCGTCCGCGATTCCCGCACCGACACCCCGATGCAGGCGCTCGACCTGATGAACGACGTCACTTTCGTCGAAGCCGCCCGCGCCCTCGGCCAGCGCATGATCAAGGAGGGCGGGGCAACCCCGGAAACCCGCCTCGCCCACGGCGTCCGCCTGCTCCTCTCCCGGCCACCGACACCCCAGGAGACCCGGGCACTCCTCGACAGCCTGAACTACCACCGCGACTATTTCGCCACCAAAACCGGTGCCGCCGCGAAATTCCTCTCCCAAGGCGAATGGCAGGCCGATCCCACGCTCGACGCCGGAGAACTCGCGACCTACGCCAGCGTCGCCAGCCTGATGCTGAACCTCGACGAGGCGGTGACCAAACAATGATTGATCAGACAGGGATGACCCGCCGTGACCTTTTCCGACTCCCTAGCATGGCCCTCGGTGCCACTGCCCTCTCGCAACTGATGGCCGAGGACCAAACTCCGGGCGTCCTCCCGCATTTCCCCCCAACCGCCAAGCGCGTCATCTACATGTTCCAGCACGGCGCGCCATCGCAACTGGACCTGTTCGACCCCAAACCAGGCCTCGCCACCCGCCGCAGCGAAGACCTCCCCGACTCCATCCGCCAGGGCCAGCGACTCACCGGCATGACGGCCTTCCAGTCCAAATTCCCCACCGCGCCCTCGCTGTTCCAGTTCGCCCAGCATGGCAAAAGCGGCCTCTGGCTCAGCGAACTGCTGCCCCACACCGCGAAAATCGCCGACGACATCTGCGTCATCCGCAGCATGCACACTGAGGCCATCAACCACGACCCCGCCGTCACCTTCTTCCAGACCGGCTTCCAACTCGCCGGTCGCCCCAGCATTGGCTCGTGGGTTTCCTACGGACTCGGCAGCGAAAACAAGGATCTCCCCGCCTTCGTCGTCATGGTCTCCCAGGGCGTCGGCAACACCCAGGCGCTGGCCGACCGCCAGTGGTCCAGCGGCTTCATGCCGACCCAGCACCAGGGCGTGAAATTCCGCTCCGGGACCGACCCGGTGCTCTACCTCTCGAATCCCGATGGCTACGAGGACTCGGCGCGCCGTCGCTTCCTCGACGATCTCGGCCGTCTGAACACCATGCGCACGACCGCCGGGGACCCCGACCCCGACATTTCCGCTCGCATCGGACAGTACGAAATGGCGTACCGGATGCAGCACTCGGTGCCCGAACTGACCGACCTCTCGAAGGAGCCGGAATCGACCTTCGAACTCTACGGCCCCGATTCGCGCATCCCCGGCACCTACGCGGCAAACTGCATCCTAGCCCGTCGCATGGCCGAGCGCGGCGTGCGTTTCGTGCAGCTTTTCCACCGCGGCTGGGACGCCCACGCCAACCTGCCGAAGGAGATCCGAGGGCAATGCGGCCAAACCGACCAGCCGTCGGCGGCCCTGGTGCTGGATCTCAAACGGCGTGGACTTCTCGACGACACCCTCGTCGTCTGGGGCGGTGAATTCGGCCGCACCGTCTATTCGCAGGGGACGCTCACCGACACCAACTACGGCCGCGACCACCACCCCCGCTGCTTCTCGCTATGGATGGCGGGCGGAGGCATCAAGCCCGGAATCTCATACGGCGAAACCGACGACTTCAGCTACAACATTGTGAAGGACCCGGTCGAAGTGCACGACCTGCACGCGACCATGCTGAAGTGCCTCGGAATCGATCATACTAGGCTGACTTACAAGTACCAGGGTCGGCACTATAAGTTGACGGATGTTCGGGGTAACGTAGTCTCGGGCGTGCTGGCGTGAGCAAGCTTCCCTTAAATCACACGACTATGCCGGTAAAGTTTACCGATTCATTGCCGTCTGAGACACTGCGGGAATATCGGGCCAAGCGGCCCTTAAGGTCATTTCCTGCAACATCCACGGAAGCCGCGTATTACCCCGGCACACAGCACATTGAGATGTGTCAAGTCGATTTGGCGTTATGGCACAAGGCCGGGAACTCAAATGATGCGGCCATCAAGCTCCGTGTACTGCCAACTCTGTTGCACGAGCATCGACACTGGCTCGACCACGTTGGCTCCTTGTGGGGACAGCGGAATCTGATTGCACGATTTAATGCTGTGCATTCGCGGATCAAGAATAATGAAAGTGAGTTTTGGCGTATAATCGATTATCTGAAGGCGAGCGACCGCGACCGGTATAAGCGATACTTCACAACTATCGGCGATCCACGTCCACCCCCGAACGGTGATCGACGGTGGATTGCCGAATTGACATGTGGGATCGGCTTCGACGAGAACGGTCGACCGGACAACCAGCGTCCGATCCTTTTTGCACGCTTTTTGTGGAACGACCGTCGTCGGGCCTGCCGAGTCCCACTCTCGATTGGGTCTTTGTTGGAGACCAATGCGATGCAGTACGAAATTGCAACGGAGCAAGAATTGCTTACCTTACTGGCCGATGACTCCCGCCATGTGGAAACTGCGGAGCGTAAGCGATCACATCTGGAACGCGTGTACAATCCCGAACTCGGAATCTATTCGGCGGCTGTACACGTGGTTGCCAATCACTTGAAGATCAGCGACATATTCCGCGCTTACGAGGTCGCCAGTTTGCTGGCGGCATTGAGCCTGAACCTGCCGGACAAGCTATTTTCGAAACTAAGGACCCCGGACTCGTTCGAGACATGGGGGCCACGTGTGGAATTGCTGCGTCAGGCACGCGACCGTGGCTTTGCGTTCCTTGCACTTGTCCACAACGCACCTCTCCCCTGGCCCGATGAGCAACTGGACGTTTGGTGCGACAGGGCACTCCTTGAAAGCAATCTACCGCCTCTGGCTGAGTTCTCGCGTGATGTGCTCGATGAAATGGACTTGATTAAGTCGTCGGCGCTACCGGGAACTCATGCATCGCGTTTGCATCGCATGCTAGATGCCGGTCGTGGGTTGGCGGAGCGAATGGGACCGCTGTTCAAGATTGGGGAGTTTCACAACGCGTTGCCGCAGTTAGACCCACCACCCGTGCTATTCAATGATTTGAGGATTGGGCACCTCGGGCCTCCGCGCCTTGAGGATCTGGATGCCCAGTTCAGCGAGTTCCTCGATGCTTGCGGCCTGCTAGGGTGAGGCACATCCTCCAGTGAAATTCATGGAAGTCACGCTCGACGCATACCAGGAGGCCCTCGTGCAGGCCGCAGTGCGGAGCGGTCGCCTACGGAACCCCGAAATGCCCTTTTCCAAGGAATGGCTCTCTGGGAAGAACAAGAACGTCGCCGTTCTTGACAGCGCTGAGGCCTCTTTCAGCCGTAGCGAAGGTCGGACGATTTCGAGCTATGACGGCACCCGACAATTGGCGGAGGACGTCAAGCGCCGAGGCCGCACCCGGCTCGCCGCACGAATCGCATAGCCCTCAATACTCGAACAAATCACGCGGTAGTCCCGATTGACGGATGATGGACAACACCGTCCCACGGGCAAGTTCCGGGTGGATGGGCACAGGCACAGTTACAACGCCATCGGGCGTTCGCAACTGGAGGATTCGGTGACTCCCCCTCTGTCGAACCGATTCGAATCCATGCCGCGCAAGAATCCGGCACATTTAGTCGCCCGATAAAATCCGCAACCTACCCAACCGGAACCTCAACTTGGGTGACAAAAGTCTGCCCCAGTAGCCTCCTACCAACCTCGGCTTCTTCCGCGACCTCGAAGAACAACGTCAAAGCTTCCACCAAATTGGCTCGCGCATCCTCAATGGACGTGCCTTGGCTCGCCACGTCCAACTCGGGACAAAGGGCCACATAGAGGTCGCCCTCACGCTCGATGATTGCCGGAAAGCGCTCAGTCCGCACCATATCGACGAGTCTACCCTATCCGATCACCCGCCCCCCTACCCCGTCAAACTACT
>CAIYDY010000335.1 GCA_903925015.1 uncultured Acidobacteriia bacterium | reverse complement strand
TTGGTGGGTTCGTCCAGCAAGAGAAAATTGCTGGGCTGCATCAACATGCGCGCCAAGGCGTAACGGTTGCGCTCGCCGCCGGAAAGGACGCCGATCTTCTTGAAGACATCGTCCTCGGAGAAGAGGAAGCACCCGAGGATGTTGCGCAGCTCGGTCTGGCCGGATCGGGGGGAAACACGTCCAAGGTCGTCGAAGATGGCTGCCTCGACATCAAGGACCTTGTACTGGTCCTGCGCGAAATAATCGACCTCGACGTTGTGCCCCAGCTTGTATTCGCCGGTCGTAAGCGGTTCCTCGCCGGAGAGCAGTTTGATCAGTGTCGATTTGCCGGCACCGTTGACGCCGACCAGCGCAATCCGGTCACCGCGTTCGATATTGAACGTGGCACCCTTGAAAACGACCTTCTCGCCGTACGCTTTCGAGACATTGTTGAACTCGGCTACGATGCGTCCGGACGGCTTGGGCTGCGGGAAGCGGAAGTAGATTGTCTTTTCGTCGGGCGGGATCTCGATACGCTCGATCTTCTCCAGTTCCTTGATGCGGCTCTGAACCTGTTTGGCCTTGGTCGCCTGGGCGCGGAAGCGGTTGATGAAGGATTCCAGATCCTCGATCCGCTCGCGCTGGTTCTTGTAGGCAGCTTCAAGCTGGGTCCGCCGCTCCATTTTCGAGTTTTCGTACTTGGTGTAGCCGCCGGAATAGAAGTGGATGCGCTTGTTCCAGATTTCGGCAACCCGCTCCACGGTCACATCGAGAAAGTAGCGGTCGTGGGAGATCAGAATGAAGGCGTTGGGGTAATTGTGGAGGTAGGATTCCAGCCAGTCGCGGGCTTCGATGTCCAAGTGGTTGGTGGGCTCGTCCAGTAGCAGCAGATTCGGCTCCTGAAGCAGGAGCTTCGCCAGCGCAATGCGCATCTGCCAGCCGCCGGAGAAGGCTTCGACGCGCTTGGCCCAGTCCTCGCGCGAGAAACCGAGGCCAGTGAGCACAATTCCCACCTTCGACTCGATGTTGTAGCCGTCGCGGGCGGTAAATTCATCGTGGACCTGGTGGTAGCGCTCGGAAACCTTGTTGTATTCCGGGCTCTCGTGGTCCAGCTCCCCCATCTGGTGCTCGAGTTCCTTCTGCTCGGCCTCCATGGCCCGGACATCGTCGAATACCGACATGCACTCAGCAAAGACAGACCGGCCTGTGAGGTTGATGCCGTCCTGCGGAAGGTAACCGGCCTTGATGCCCTTGGTGGAATTGACGGAGCCGTAATCGAGCGATTCGATACCCGCCAGAACCTTCAGAAGCGTGGACTTGCCGGTGCCGTTGCCGCCGACGATGCCGAAGTGATCGCGGGGGCCGATGAGCCAGTTGCACTCGGAAAACAGAATTTTGGGGCCGAAGCGCTTGCCGGCCTCTGTGAGTTGAATCATGCCAGTTGAATCATGCCAGATCTAGGGTGTAACTCCTATTGTCCCGCATCACCGTACCTGGAAACCGCCCTCCATCAATTTGAGAAGGGCTGGTCGGGCAAGCTCCGTGCTGCGATCTGCACCAGATCCATTAGCTTGGGCGGATTGTCGGACACCGATTTCAAAGCGTCCCGGAACATCGACGCGCAGAACGGACACCCGGCCGCCACGGTGTCGGCACCGGTCGCGACAAGTTCCCGGGCGCGCGTGATGTTGACGCGTTCGCCCTTTTCCTCGCCCAAGAACATCTGGCCGCCGCCCGCGCCGCAGCAGAACGAGCGTTCGCGGTTCTTCGGAGCTTCCAATAGATCGACGGCCCGCGAAAGCACTTCGCGCGGTTCCTCGTAGACACCCCGGTAGCGGCCCAGATAGCAGGGATCGTGGTAAACAACCGTTTCGCGTCGGTCCTGTTCCAGAATCGGCAGACGGGTCCGGTGTCGGGCCAGGAGTTCCGAATGGTGCTCGATTTCGACGGTCCGGCCCACCTCGCGCCAGTCTGTGGACATGGTGCGGACGCAGTGCGGGCAGATCGAGAGCATCTTGACCTTTTCGGGGATGTTCTTGAGGTTGTCCTCGGCGAGGTTTGCGAATAGAAGATCGTTGCCCAGACGCCGTGCCGGGTCTCCGTTGCACTTTTCCTTCTTCAGGACGCCGAAGGTGATGTCCAAATAGCGGAGCACCTTCACAAGCGCGAGAATGGTCTCGCGTCCGGCTGGGTCGTAGGCCCCCATGCAGCCCAGCCAAAGGACGTATTCCTGGGTACCGTCGTAGATCGGCAAGGCGCTCTTTGTGATGAATTTCTGGCGCTCGCTGCCCGCCATGCCGAGGGAGTTGCCGTTCTTCTCCATGGCGAGGAACAGTTTGGTGCCGAATTTGTCCTCCCATGCACCAGTATTGACGGCACCGCGGCGCAGCCCCACGATCAGCGGAAGGTGCTGGATGCCTACAGGGCACTGGAATTCGCACGCCCCGCAGGTGGTGCACTGGAAGACAGCTTCCTCGGAGATCTGCGCGCCGAGGAGCGGCGCTTCCGACGCCGTGCCCAGTTCGTTGAACGCCGTCCGCAGTCCAAGAATAATTTCCTTCGGATTCAACAGTTTGCCGGTGTTGGCGGCGGGACAGTGTTCCGTGCACCGACCGCATTCGACGCAGGAAAACGCCTGGAGGGCGGCAATCTGGTCGAGATCCTTGGTGCCGACAATCCCGAAATCCTCGTCGCCGTTCAGTTTGGCGATGGGGGAGAAACCGTCCCGCTTCAGAAACACTGTGAGCGGGCTCAGGACCAAGTGCAAGTGCTTGGTGTGCGGTACCAGCGGGAGGAAGATCAACAGTGCCAAAGTGTGCAGCCACCAGATGCCGTGTCCGGCCAAGGTGGTTTCGGGAATCGCAAGGCTGGCAAGGTAAGTCAGCATCAATGTCAGGATCAGGCAGGCGATAAAACCCGATTCGACTGAAACTTTTGCACCCAGCCAGACCGGCTTGAGAACAAATCGGCGGAAGGCCAGGAAGGAGATTGAGACGGCGACGGCAATCGCGAAAATTGCGGCGAGCCCAAAGTAGGCCTTGCCGAAGGTGCCGTTGGGCGACAGGAACGGGAAGCCGAAACCGAGCGCGAAGTGGTTGAGAGTGATCAGGCCGAACGCGAGGAAGCCCCAGAATACGAGGGCGTGCGCGGCACCGGCCACGGGGCGCTGCTCGATCACCTTGCCTTGGCAGAGCACTTCCCATACGAACGTCCGAACACGGGGTGCCAAGGAGCCGATGCGGAATTCGGAATCCGGCTTGGCGGCCGCAATGATGTTTGCGACGCGGCGGAACCGGTACCAGAAGCCTCCGCCGGAGACTACCATGAGCAGCGCAAGAAGAATCTTTTCGATCACTTCTTTAAGATTAACGAATCGGCTGCTCCAATGAGGCCTTGGTGGCTGGGCGGCACGCCGGAACGGATGCTGAACGCCGATGCCTCGCTTGGATGGTTCGGATCGCGGCGACCCCGCAAAAGGAGACCACTGGAAGACTGGCAAGCGCAATAAAGTAGCATCGCCACCAAATTGCATCGGAGGCGATGACCATGAATGAACCTCCGTGGAAATTCCGGCGTCTGTCTCGCATGACTTTGATCATGCCCGCGCCCGCCAAGATCATTGCGATCTGCGGCCACCCCAAAGGAACCTGCACCGCTAGCAAGATGGCTCCCAGCATGCACAGAGTGCCAAGGCGCTCATGCCAGCCGCATACCAAATTTGAAGCATACTGTTCTCCGTGCTCGGCCCCGACCTATTTGCAGTGCGTTGGCCACCCCGGCAATGAAGAAACCAAAGCCAATCGCCGCAGCGGCCACTCCAGCACCAGCCAAGATTGCCACACCAGTCGCACCAACTGCAGCCGCGACCGTCGCAGACTCGGCCGCATGGACTTATAGCCGCACCGAGTCCCCCTCCTGCGGCAGCAACTGTCATTTCAACCGTCCCGACTCAGCGGCTTGACGGAAATCCCTTGCCGCCAAAATTGCCGCATTCGAAACCGAGATGTTGGCGTTCGGCTGGAATTTCGACTTCTACAGACGATCAAACTATGCCGTCAAGATGGATACGGCATCAAGTGGAGCCAATGCCATGAAGGTTCTTCGTGTGTGTTCTGCAAAATCAAACCTATATTTGCACCACAAACACTGAGAAATGTAAAGAGATATTTAGCGCATCGACGACAAAAATTTTCCCGTCCTAGCGGAGTATTGATGTTCATATAAGACCGAATCGAACTGCCCCACCAGGAGGAATGCCCAAGGTTTCATGGCGACTGTCGAACAGCTTCACCATGATTGGCTTCCCTTATCAAAGACACCCCGCGCAGGGGGCGCGGCTACGGACAAGCGAACGCGGCTTGGCCCGGTCAGCATTGGTGGAGAGAAATCCTTCAGGTTCCGAGTTCCCCGGTCGGGCGGAAGCGACACCAACCAATAGGGCTTCCGGCATTTGCGATTAGGTCCACTTATACCCATGCGGTAGCTCAGTGTACGCTTTGGTCCCTGGCAGGCACTGGATTGCGAGCGATTGGTAGGATGGAACCGTGAGCAACGCAGCGCAGGTTGGGCGGGCAGCAGGCAAGTTGGCAAGGCAGTTGCTTCCGGTCGCGAAAAAATCAGCCGAAACCGCCAAATCTTTTGCCCCAACGGTAGAGCAATCCGGGGCATTTCTTAAGCACGTGGTCCCGGCCGCAGTGAAACCGATCCACTCGCTGTGGCACGAGATCCTCGGATTCACGTTTCTCGTTTTCGCGGGCATCGGAGCCTTCAAAGTGTTACGCCACCCCGGGGCGATGAATCCCGGGCAACTGGCAATCATATCGGTGTTCATTGTCGTGATGGCGGGCTACGGAATCTCATCCGTACGCAAGGCTCGACGCATTTCTCGATCCTAACTTGGTCGTCCGATGATTGAAGCACCCACACCCGGGACCTTCCCCTATGCTCGGGGCATCCACCCGGAAATGTATCGGAGCCGACTCTGGACAATGCGGCAATACGCTGGTTTCGGGTCCGCAGAGGAGACCAATGCCCGTTATCGATACCTGCTGGACCAGGGTACGACCGGCCTTTCCGTCGCCTTTGACCTGCCCACCCAAATAGGGTTGGACCCGGACCACCCGCTAGCGGCGGGCGAGGTTGGCAGGACCGGAGTTTCCGTTGCCTCGTTGGCCGACATGGAGCGGCTGTTCTCCGGGATCCGCGTCGACCGTGTCTCGACCTCAATGACCATCAACTCGACGGCCTCGATCCTGCTTGCAATGTTCGTGGTTGCGGCAAGAAACTCGGGCTCGGATATCCGTCGGCTGCAAGGTACAGTCCAGAACGACATCCTCAAGGAATACATCGCGCGCGGAACGCAAATTTTCCCGCCAAGACCGTCGATGCGGATCATCACGGATATGTTTGCGTGGGCAGCAGCGGAGATACCGGAATGGAACACCATATCGATCAGCGGTTACCATATTCGGGAAGCGGGGTCCACGGCCGCGCAAGAACTAGCATTCACCTTCGCCAATGCCATTGCCTACATTGAGGCTGCCGTGGCAGCAGGGCTGGATGTCGATTCATTCGCGCCAAGGTTGTCCTTTTTTTTCAATGCACACTCCAACTTCTTGGAGGAAGCAGCCAAATTCCGGGCGGCAAGAAGATTGTATGCGCAGCTAATGCGCAACCGGTTTGGAGCGAAGGACCCGAAATCGTGGATGCTGCGCTTTCACACGCAGACGGCCGGATCTACCCTGACCGCACAGCAACCCGACGTCAACCTGGTTCGGACTGCGGTTGAAGCTTTATCCGCCGTGCTCGGTGGAACCCAGTCGCTTCACACCAATTCGCGCGATGAAGCGCTGGGGCTGCCGACCGAGGAGTCGGCCCGCTTGGCGTTGCGTACCCAACAAATCATCGCTCATGAATCCGGCGTCACAAACGCTGCGGATCCGCTAGCGGGCAGCCGCGCCGTGGAAGAGTTCACGGACTCTATCGAGGCGGAGGCAATTGCGTACCTCGATCGCATTGATGGGATGGGCGGCACCCTTCGAGCCATCGAGACCGGCTACGTCCAAGGCGAGATCCAGAACGCGGCCTACCGGTTCCAGCAGGAAGTCGAGGCTGGTCAACGGATCATTGTGGGAGTAAACCGGTTCCATATGGAAGGAGCTACAAGCGTGCCGCTGTTCCGAATCGACCCGGAGATAGAACGGTCGCAAGTCGAAGCCATCCGAAGCATTCGAGCGGGTCGCGATGCCGCGACTTGGTCCCGCAGTCTCGACGAGGTGGAAGCGACGGCGCGCGGTGCGAGCAATTTGATGCCGAAGATCGTTGCCGCTGTCGAAGCCTGGGCGACGGTCGGCGAAATCTCCGACCGTCTCCGCGACGTCTTCGGCGAATACCGGGAGATCGGATAAGTCCCCCCCAAGATCAACGGATCTCTGTGGCGGATACTTCCTTGGGCCTCCCCGTGGCGACAAATTTCAAGTAGGCGATGATGTCCGCCAATTCTTCGGCCTTGTACTGCGCTGCAGTCGGTGGATGGCACCAGTCGGACGTACCGCGCCGCGAGAGGATATCCGAAGACTTGAGCTTCAAGAGGACGGCTGGAATACGGCCCAAGTCGAAGACTTCCACCAACTCGCCGGTCTTCTCCTTCTCGATGCCGGGGAACTTCCGACCGCCCAACAACTGGAACTCCTGCACATAAGCAGTCGCAGTCATCTGGATCGTCGTCGCCAAGCCTCGGGGACCAATGACAGACGCCAGCTTCGTCAAGTCGGGACCAACCGCAAATCCCTGTCCTTCGAGTGCGTGGCAGGCTACACAGGCAACACCTTTCCGGGAGTGCTGGAACCATTGGCGGCCACGGTCGATTTGGGTCATAGCGGGATCTCCATCAGCCATCAGCATCGAACCGCCTGAGAGCAGCAGGCAGAGCAACATTCGTTTCATGGGCACCTCCTGAACAACGCACTTGGCAGCGCACGGCTCGGGCCAGTCAAGAAGCCCTTTTCTTTCAATGGATCAAGGCCATGAAACGGCCCGGCGATGACAGCGTCCTGTGGGATTTTGCGTGGCTTGGCGCAATCCGGCGCAAATATTCTCCACGGCACCCCAACTTGAAGCGTGAAATGAAGTACAGTATCGTAAGCACGCCAACGAGCATATGCGCGCATCCAAAAAAACTTCCACCAAATGGCTTTTAGCCATTTCCCCGGCAGCATTGTTCCTTATTGCGATCTCGGAATGCCTCGCAGCATCAACCTTGCCCTTGGGCAGCGTGTTGGTACCACTTTCCTCCCAGACCAAAGAGGTGGGGATCGGGGAGACACTGACCGTCTGGCTCCCGCTAGACTCCATGACCGACGACAAGCACAAGTTGAGCGATACGGTCCTGTTTCTAGACAACCGGAAATTGAAGACACTCCACCCGATTGGCGTCAATGCCCAAAAGAGCACCCTCACTTTCGAAATCCTTCGCAATCCGGAAGACCGGGGAAACTGGTCCACACTGCTGCGCAGACCTGGCCGCTACATGGAAACGTGGCAAGTCAGCGTGGGATACGACGATCTTGGACCCATCTCGGCATCGGCGCCGGTTGGATTTCGGATCCTGACAGCATTTTCGGTCCGGTTGTTTGGCTTCAGCATGCTCCTCCTTTTCGTGGGAACAGGTTGGGCCGCACTCTATACGGGCATGCTCAAGGATGGTCCCAATTACAGCCTCAGCAGGACGCAGATGGCCTTTTGGTTTCTTTTGATCGTCGTCGCGTTCCTTTTCATCGCCATGGTGGCCGGGGACCCTAATGTCCAGATTCCCAACAGCGTCCTGGGCCTTATGGGGATCAGCGCAGCCACGGGGCTGGCAGCCACGGCAATAGACGGGAAACCTCTCGCTGTTGCGGCATCAACGGTCGAGCCCACAGTGCCTCCGGAGGCGCCAACTCCAATTCCAGCCCAACAACCTTCGGAGAAACTCCCGTTCGGCCAATTGCTGAGGAACTTCGCCAAGGCAATGGTGAGCAGGGGCGACACGGTCGACTTGGACCGTCTCCAGATCGTCGTCTGGACCTTGGTTCTTGGATCCATCTTCGTCAAATCGGTTTTCACTGATCTGGCCATGCCGGACTTCGACAACAGCCTTCTGGGTTTGATGGGCATCAGTTCGGGTACATACATAGGAGTCAAGGCAACCAGATAGAGTTTTAGTGGCCACCAGCGGCGGCGACCTGCTGGCGGGCGGAACGTGAACGGTTGAGGGCGAAATCGTTCAGTTTGGTGGCAAGTTCCTCGGTTGTACCGAACATGTCCAGCGGGAACAGGTTCCAAGTTGGCGACGCCGGAACCATTACTTCGCGGTCGCGGACGGTGATCGCGTGTTCAATGCGAGCGCCGGCAATCCGTGAGATCTCCGCGGCAATCAAGCCTTCATGCGTTTCCCGTTCCAATAGCATCACAAGACACGGACCCCGCCACCGGAACAACTGGTCGCCCGGCTGAAGGTGCTGTCCCACTTGCTGGCTCAGCAGAAGCAATAATTCGTCCCCGGCCTTGAACCCAAATCGCAGGTTGATGGCCTCCAATCGGTCCAAGGCAAAAGCAGCGACGTAAAGGTTGCTCCGGCGCCTCCAACGGCCTGCCGCAACTTCAAGGGCATAGGCGGCATCCGGAAGTCCAGTTACGTAGTCGGTTTCAATGTCCGGAAAAGTGGGTCCCCGTTTGGCTCGGCGGGCATCCATTTGGGGCATCTCGCGAAGGAGCTCCGTCACACAGGCTGACAACCTGAATCTTGCCGCCGTGATGGCCTCGGGCCTCGTGGCGGCTGCAACATCGCGCTCTATCTCCTTGACTTGGAGCATCATGGCTGGACTGGCTTGGCCGACTTCCAACAGTGACTCCGACAGGACCCCTATCACGGATTCGACCTCGTTTTGCCGGGCACGAAGTTGGCGCTGAGCGGCCTCGTGGTGTTCCTCTAGCAACCGGATGGCGGAGATTGCGATCAACATCGCGCTGTCTTCGTCGTCGGCACGGTCAAAATCCGAACGCAGCTTCCGGATGCCGTCCTGGAACGTGCTGAAAGCGGCGGGATCGTACTCGAAACCGTGGAGCGCGATTCCTTGCAAAAGTACCGACACGATCCGGCCCAAAGCTTCGGCCTGCTTTTCCCCCTGGGTATTCCTTCCCCGCTGCGACCACTGAAATGACGACAGTGTCTTCATGACCCTAGCGGCCCTTCCTGCCGCTGGGTAAATGATCGGCGGTTCCAAGTGGAAACTTTAGGCTTCAGGATGCAATGAGGCGAATTTCCACTTCCAAGCCCGAGGGCAAACGGTTGCGGCACTGCACACGACCGCGGCAGGCCTCCACGCAGCTCTTGACAATTGCCAAGCCGAGCCCCGCGCCGCCCGAGGAACGGTTTCTGGAACTGTCCAGCCGATAGAACGGGCGGAAGATCCGTTCCAACTCCTCGGAGGGCAGACCGGGGCCTTCATCCGCAACCTTCAAAACAATATCGGACCCGTCACGCTCGGCCGAGACGGTGAGCGGCCCTGCAGTGCCCGCATATCGGATCGCATTGCGGACAAGGTTGGAAATGGCCCGCACTAAAAATTCGTAGTCCGCCATGGCAACCAAACCCTGCCCGGCAATGGACATCGAGATGCTGACACCTGCAACCTGTTCCCTGGACACCGCCTCCCGAATCGCGGACTCAACATCAACCGACTGGAGAACCTTGGTTTCGGGCTCCATGCCCGCTTTCGAGAAGAGCAACAGTTCCCCAACCAGCGCCGACATTTGGCGGATTTCGTCCCGCACGTCCGCCACCGCATCCCGATCCGCCTCGGACGCCCGGTGCTCGAGAATCCCAACTCCAAATTCAATCCGCGCAATGGGTGCGCAGAGTTCATGCGCGATGTCACCGAGAAAGCGCTTCTGGCCCGTAACGAACCCCGAGAGTCTGTCGGCCATCCGGTTGATGGCCCCCGACAGTTGCCCAAGTTCGTCGCCCCGACCTTCGGGAAGGTGCCGGTCGAAATTGCCGCGGGAGATCAAATCGGTGGCACGGGTAATCCCGGAAACCGTCTTGGTCAAACTTCGGACAAAAGGCAGCCAGCACAAGGCGAAAACCGCGACCACCGCCCCGAGCGCGCTCAGCCAAGGCTTGAAATCGAAAAAAAGCGGCGTCCCGTAAAAGGATGGCGCCGCCAAAACCAAGGTACCCCGAATGGGCTGGAAGCCCCCGGGCTCACCGATTGGGATCCTCACGCCGACCCAGAACAGACTGTTGGCCGGAATCTCGAACATTACGTGATCCCGCACGGGATCGGGAGGACCTTTTCGAACCTCTTCCGGGCGGCCCCGCTTGCCATCCAGCTTGCCGTCACGGTCGCCGTCGTCGCGGCCCCGTGGTGCAACATAGTCCAAGTCCGCCAACTCGGGAGCTTGGTCGGGGGGTGGACCCTTGTCAAATTCCCTGCCATCCTGCCGAGGCGGTGGGGCCCCCTTTAGATCGCCGCGCCGACCACGGCCACGCCCGCCAGGCCTGCTGTCGGCTGTCCGTTCGGTCAACTTTCGCCGAACCTCAGCAGGCAACTCGACCGGTCGGCCAGCCAACTGTTCGCCGCCATTCTCGAACAGATAGAAGTCCGCCTGGTAGGTCGAGGCAAACCTGCCCATCAAACCAGTTCGCGCGGCAACCGGGGTCTGCTCCAGAAGGAGGCCAACCTCGCTTGCAACGGACACCACCCGGTCCCGAGCGGGCGCAAACAGGAATGTTCCCAGCTCGACATGGTATTGGTAGCGGGCGAATGCAGCAAAGATGCCGACCAATAGGATGAGGTTGACCGCCGCCAGCAGGACAATCTTGCCCGAAAGCGAGACGCGCGCGATCATAGATCCGGCACCACGCCCGGCTTCAGCATCATATAACCCACCCCCCGGACCGTTTGAATGTACTGGGGTGCCTTCGGGTCATCGCCCAGCTTCCTCCGAATGGAGGAAATATGCACGTCGATCGACCGGTCGAAAGCCTCGAAATCTCTTTCCGCAGCCTCCAGGAGCAAGCGTTCGCGCGTCTTGACGCGGCCAGCCGCCCGAGCCAGCGAGATCGCCAAATCGAACTCGACAGTAGTGAAGAGAATCACCGTGGTCCCAATCCAGGCCTCGCGGGATTCGGGGTCCATCCGGAAATCCCCCACCACCACTGCGGGCTCCCGCTCGTCCCGCTTCATCGACGCCGTCACACGGGACCGCCGGATCACTGCCCGCAACCGCGCCAGGAGTTCACGGGTGGAAAACGTCTTCGGAAGGTAGTCGTCCGCCCCGATCTCCAGCCCGACGATACGGTCGGCCTCGTCACCGAGTCCGGTCAACATCAGAACGGGCACATTGGACTTGGCACGAATGCGCTTCAACACCTCAAAGCCATCGAGCCCCGGCATCATCACATCCAGAAGGACGGCGTCAAAACCACCTTGCAAGGCAAGCCTGAGGCCTTCCTCGCCTCCATGGGCCGTTGTCACAGTGTACCCGAGCGGTTCCAAGTAGCCTTTGACAAGGCGGCAAAGCTTGGGATCGTCGTCCACCATGAGGAGTTTGGTGCTTACGGGAGTGTTCATGGCCTGAAATTCAATTAGAACGAACTTCCTAGGGCCGCGGGCTACCTTTTACCGTTGCTTTACAGTTCCACCGGTTTGGCGCACGAAGCCTTTACGTTCGGAGCCTTTACTGAATACATGTCCAGACTCACCAATGTGATTCTCCTAGCGGGTGCTCTTACCGGGCGGGCTCTGTTGGCCCAAAACGACCCCGGCCCCCACCCCGGCCCAAACAACAACAACAATTCAGGCCACCCCCTTCCCGGCCTGAACGCTACGGAGGTGGCGTGGTTCAACGAAGGAAGATCGCGGTTCTCAGAGGTCGACTCTGTCTCCGGAACCCAGCCAGGAGCGCCCGGCGTGGGGCTCGGGCCACGGTTCAACGGCAATAGCTGTGCCCAATGCCACGCCCACCCCGGCGTGGGAGGCACCAGCCCCAACATCAATCCCCAAGTGGGAGTGGCCACGAATTTCGGAGCACGGAACACCCTGCCCCAGTTCATACAACAAAACGGACCTGTTCGCGTGGCGCGTTTTGTGAAGAATGCCGACGGATCCCCGGACGGTGGCGTCCATGCGCTCTTCGTGATCTCGGGCCGGTCGGATGCCGGCAATTGCAGGATCACGCAGCCGGACTTCGCCACTGCCGCGTCGCAGAAGAATCTCTCGCTCCGCATCCCGACGCCGGTCTTTGGTGGCGGAATGATCGAGGCGATTCAGGAATCCACCATCATGGCCAACCTCGCCGCGAACGCACCGCAGAAGCGCCAACTCGGCATCGGCGGGCATGAGAACCGCAACGGCAACGACGGCACGATTACACGCTTCGGCTGGAAGGCCCAGAACAAGTCCCTGTTGATGTTCGCCGGCGAGGCCTACAACGTGGAACAGGGCGTCACCAACGAACTGTTTCCCAACGAGCGGGATGAAACCCCCGGCTGCGCCACCAACGGCACTCCCGAGGACCACACCAACCTCAGCGAAACCAATCCCGTGAAGAGCATGAGCGACCTGACCGGGCTGGCCTTGTTCATGCGCCTGCTCGACGCACCGCAACCAGGCCAACCGGCTGGCGATCCGCAGTCTCTCCAACGCGGCTCCCAAGTCTTCATCTCACTCGGATGCGCACTCTGCCACACGCCCACTATGCAGACCGGTCCGTCCAGCATTGCGGCCCTCAGCAACAAACCGGTCCGGCTGTATTCGGACCTCGCGCTGCACAACATGGGCCAAGGCTTGGCCGACGGCGTGAGCCAAGGCAATGCCAATGGCGGCGACTGGCGGACTGCTCCGCTCTGGGGCCTCGGTTCGCGGCTGTTCTTCCTCCATGACGGCCGGACCAACGACCTTGGCACGGCGATTACGGCGCACGCCAGCCAAGGATCTGAAGCGAATCAGGTGGTGGGGGCTTACAACGCCCTCTCCGCGCAGGCCAAGCAGGACTTGCTCAACTTCCTGCGTTCGCTCTAGGGAAACAAATACACGATGGCCCGTTTGGCCCGGCATCCGCCTCTGGATGCCGGGCCCTTTCGTTTGCAGTCGAGCTGAATCGGCTGTAAACTACGTAAATCATGGCCAAGTCAAAGCCTGTTGAGATTTGGGTTGGAACCCGCAAGGGTGCCTTCCGTTTCCGATCCAGTGACCGGAAGAAATGGGAATTGGACGAGCCGCGGTTCGTCGGACAGGAAGTCCACCACGTCGCCCAGGACCCAAGGGACCCCGCGCGCTACTTCGCTGCCGTCGGAACCGCGTGGTTCGGCTCCCACCTGCACGTCAGCGAGGACGGCGGCAAAAATTGGAAGCAATCCGAGGAAGGCTTGACCGTCAACGGACTCCCGGATGTGGACGGCAAACCCGCCACCATCAAGCGCATTTGGCACATCGCACCGGGTGCGGCGGACGACCCCGGCGGTGTTTGGCTGGGTGGAGACCCTGGCGTCCTCTTCCGGAGCAACGACAACGGGGCATCCTGGAAGATGGTCGAAGGCCTGTCCATGCACCCGACCCGCGAGAAAAACTGGATGGCCGGGGCTGGCGGCATGATGGTCCACTCGATCCAACCCTTGGGAAAGAGCCGCATCGTGGTTGGAATTTCGGCGGCTGGTGCCTTCCGATCTAGCGACCTCGGGGCGACTTGGGAGCCGCACAACAAGGACGTGCTGGCCGATTTCGCACCCAACAAGTACCCGGAAGTGGGCCAGTGCGTCCACAAGCTGAAAGCGCACCCCCGCAAGCCCACTGATCTCTACCAACAGAACCACTGTGGCGTCTACAAGGCGAAATTCGGCGGCAAAAAGTGGACTGACATTTCCGAGGGACTACCCAGCCGCTTCGGCTTCGCCCTCGCCGTGCCGGCCGACGAGGACGAAACACTCTTCACCGTGCCAATCATTTCCCCCGCCCAAAGATTTGTGCCGGATGGAAAGCTGCGCGTGGCGCGAAGCAGGGATGGCGGAAAGAACTGGGAGCTTCTCGGCAAAGGCTTGCCGCAGGAGAACGCATTCGATCTGATTGTGCGCGAGGCCATGACCTCGGACGACTGTTCTCCCGCCGGGGTCTATTTCGGGACCCAGAACGGTGCCGTCTATTACACCCGCAACGGCGGCGATTCGTGGCATCTGCTGGCAGACCACCTGCCACCGGTGTATTCTGTGACATTCGCGACTGGGGAGTAAACATGAACAGACGAGATCTTCTGAAGAGCATTCCGGCGCTCGGCTTGGCGGCCCAAGGTGCAGGACCGGCCGAGGCACAAACCGCGCTACGCGGCCGTCTGCGGGCTGGCTTGGTAGCGTACACCTACCGTGGCGAGCTGGAATCGAAGAAGTTGACCTACCAGGACGTCATCCGCATGACGGCGGATTTCGGCCTCGAAGGCTTGGACACCACCGTGTACTGGTTCCCCGACACATCCGCCGCCTACTTGGCGGACCTGCGCCGTACAGCCTACAAGAACGGGATTTCCCTCTACAGCGTCGCCGCCCGGATCCGCCTCTGCCAACCCACACCCGATCTGCAGGCCAAGGAAGTGGCCGAAATCAAGAAATGGGTCGACGTGGCCGAAAAACTGGGTGCAACGCATGTGCGCGTCTTCGGCGGGACCATCCCGAAAGGCTCCACCGAGGACCAGGCCATCGCCCTCGCCGTGGAAACCCTCAAACGCGGTGCCGAATATGCCGGAACCAAGGGCATCATCTTGGGAGTGGAGGACGATGGCGGCCTCACAACCACAGCCGAACCCACCATCAAGATTGTCCAGCAGACCGATTCGCCGTGGGCAGGCATGAACCTCGACGCCGGAAACTTCCCCAAGGACGGCTACAAGCAGGTGGAAATGTCGATCCCCTACGCCGTCAGCACCCACATCAAGGCCACCATTTCCACTCCCGATGGTAAGAAGGAAAAGACCGACTACGAGCGCTTGTTCGGACTGTTCGCCAAGGGCGGCTACCGTGGTTTCGTGTCCTTGGAGTACGAGGAGAAGGACGCCATGACAGCGGTGCCCTTGATCGTGCCGGAGCTGTTGAAGGCCGTGCGCAAGTTCGCAGTGTAGGTGCCCAATCCAAATCGCGAGGCCGTACGTACCTCGGGAAGTGGGAACATTGTCAATATCGGAATTCTTGAGCACTGCATTTTTGAACACCGCAATGGTGGCTGGGAGGATGATCCTGATGAACCCGGAGGACCGGCGCGCATTCGAGGCCTTGGAACTGCGCGTCCGGGCAATCCTTCCGAAGGACTATCAGGATCGGTACGAGGATGTAGCCCCCGTTTCGATGGGTTCGGCAAGCGTCAAGTTTGGGGACGATGGCAAAGTCGCGTGGGATGACATCTGGGGAGCCTTCTGCGATCTCGCAATGGCCGGAGGGCCACCGCACAAGGGCAAACTCTTGCTCCCAGCCTCCAGAGGCGAAATCCAACAGGCCCCGGAGCGCTACCGCGAAGTGGTGCAGGAGATTTGCCGGGGAATCCGGATGGTGACGCACTTGGCAGTAATGCCGTCGCCGGTTCCAGGCTGGGTCCAAGTCGATTGCGACGACGCCGTGATGGCCAGCTGGCTGGCGCGCGCAATCGCAATGGAAAATGTGTCCGCACATTGCGAGGGCAGTCTTCTGGATCTGCCGGCTGGCCCAAACTACCGAATCGAAAAGGAAATCAAGAACGTAATCACTTCCATCGCGAAAACCTGCCACTACTGGCAGGGTCACGTGGGAACGGCCCAACAGCGCGAAATCGAGGGACTGTTCGCAGCACTGGAAGCCGAATCTCCACTGATCCAACCCGCAGTGGAGGGTTACGGGTTCCAACCGGACTCCGACCGTGAACTGAGGAATGTTCTCGGCGACAAGATCCTCGCCGCAACAGGCCTGCCCCCCTCGCCGACGCCATGCGACGGCTGGCTAGGCGTCGTTTGCCCCAGCGTCAAGGCCGCAATCTGGATGATGCGGGCCCTGGTGGCTTGCAATGTATCTGCAAGGCGGGAAGACACCGTGCTGTTCGTACCCGTAAATCCGGCGACGGACCCACAGGGCGACATCGTCGTCCGACAAATTCGCCAAGCCCATGGCGGTGCCCGGGTCCGGGGCTTGGCCTAGACCGAAAGAATCACGAACCCGGAAACGTGATATCCTCCCGAAGAGGATCTGACTGATGGAAACGAGAAAATCCAAAGTACCCGGCGGTGCCCTAGAGTTGTACGACCTGTTCATCCACGGCGAGATCGACCGAAGGTCATTCTTCGACGGCCTTCAAAAATTCGCCACCGGCAGCGTCGCAGTCGCGGCCCTTGCCGACGCCCTGATGCCGAACTACGCGGCAGGCCAGCAGGTTTCCAAAACCGACGAGCGGATCAAGGCGGGCTACGAAACCGTGCCGTCGCCGCAAGGAAACGGCAGCATCAAAGGTTATCTGGTGAGGCCCGTGAGCGCCGACACCCGCGAAGCAAAGCCGACGAAACTACCCGGCGTTCTGGTGGTCCACGAAAACCGTGGACTGAATCCACACATTGAGGACGTTGCGCGCCGTTTTGCGCTGGCCGGATTCATGGCGTTCGCCCCGGATGGGTTGACATCGTCAGGTGGCTTCCCCGGCGACGACTACCACGGTGGACAGCTCTTCAGCAAAATCGACGGCAAAAAGATGTTCGAGGACATGGTAGCGGCTGCATTGTGGCTGAAGGGTCGCGCCGATTGCACGGGCAAGATCGGGGTCACCGGTTTCTGTTACGGTGGAAGCGTTTCGAATAATCTGGCCGTCCGGCTCGGGACGGATCTCTCGGCGGCGGCTCCTTTCTACGGCGGCGCTCCCTCAGTGAAAGAGGATATTGCCAAGATCAAGGCCGCCATCCTGGTGCACCACGGTCAGAACGACACCCGCCTGGCACAGGCTTGGCCCGCTTATGATGCGGCGCTGAAAGATGCGGGCGTGACCCACGAAGGCTACCTGTACGCCGGTTGCGGCCACGGGTTCCACTGCGATGCGACTCCGGAGCGCTACAACAAGGCTGCGGCCGAGTTGGCGTTTGGACGCACGGTGGATTGGTTCGGCAAGTACGTCAGGGGCTAAACACCCATGAGCCGGGCGATCCGTGGTCGCCCGGTTTCCTCCCGAGTTACAGATATCCCAGCCAGCAGTCAGTCCGGCGGCGCTTGATACCGGCGTACCAGGCGCAAAGCGGGTACATCGCCAGAACCACCAGCGGCCAAATCAACCACACGGCTGTCAGGGACACGCCGTGCGGGGCCAGCCATAGCGATGTCAGGTGGATTGCGCACAGGTGGATCAAGTAGTAAAACAGCGGGACCCGGCCCAGCACCAGCAGCAGGTGCCGCTCCGGCAGGTGCCAGTGAGAAACCAAGCCGAGAACGACAATCGCCGGACCCAGCGTCATCAACAGAAAATCCAGCGAAGGCGGTTGCTTGGTCGCGTTCAGGAACGAAAGTACCGCCCGCCCAGGCATCCACGGATTGGGGTCGCCATAGAGATTGAGTCCGCGTACCACCAAGAATGCGGCCATAACCGACAGTCCTAAAGCAATCAACCTGCTTCGTGGCCCTTCCAGCATCGGACCAAAGGCATACCCGGCCGCCATCACCGCAAACCACGGGATCAGGGGATAGGCGGCGAAAACGGTGATCCCCCCGATCGAAAATGCGCCGGGCCGGTGCAGAACATTCCACAACCCCACGCCCTGCACTGAATCGGCCAAGTTGTGTCCCGCAATCACCGCGACACTCAGCACCGCAACCAGGCGCATCGGTAGCCAAACCAGCCCCGACAAAGCCACCATGCTTGCCCCGAGCGCCCAAAGCGTGATCAGCATGACCGGAACCGGCCGGAACGAAACCACGAAGTTCTCCACAGTTACCGCAAGCACCATCAGCCACAGTCCACGCGTCAACAGGAATCGCGAAAGTTCGCCCCGCGATTTCCGGCTGCCACCCAGGTACGCCCCCAAGCCAGCCGTGAACATGAACGTCGGAGCGCAGAAATGGGTGATCCAGCGGGTCAGGAACAGCGCCGCCGTCGCCTTGCCGAGATCCTCCGGGCGGGGACCACCAGTCGTGTAGAAATCGCGCACGTGGTCCAGCGTCATGATGACCATGACCAAGCCACGGAGGATGTCCACAGACTGCAGTCGCGCTGGTGTTGCCATCACAGAACCTTCGCGCGAATACCGTCGGTCGCGAAAAGGATCTGAACCTCGCTCCCCGCCGCCGCGTTGGCAGACTCCTTCACGATGGCGCCGCGCTCATCCAGAACGATGGCATAGCCGCGTGAAAGGACCAGTCGCGGATTCAGCTGGGTCAAATTGGCCGAAGCCCGCTCCAGCCGCTGCCGACGCCGGTTCAAGTCTGCCTGTGCCAGCGCATTCAGCCTGACCGAAAGATCCGTGAGCCGTTCGCGGTCCCGACGCAGACGCGGGCGAATATCGAAAAAGCGGAGCTTGTCCTCAAGTCCCCGGCGCGCCTTTTCCCGGGCCGCCAGCTGTTGCCGGATGTCTGCGCGAAGGCGCTCCGCCAAGTCGTCCACGCGCTGCGTGCGCCTCGCCAGAGCCCGGTGCAAAAGAGATTCGGCCCGTCCGATGGCCTGTTCGTGGAGCCGCCGAGCCAGCATCGCCAAGCGGTACTTCATCAACTGGCCAGCGCGCCCCCGGAGTCCCGAAACCCGGTCCAACAACTCCTGGCGGGTACACACGATCATCTCGGCGGCGGCCGACGGCGTGGGAGCCCGGAGGTCGGCTACAAAATCGGCGATGGTCACATCGGTTTCGTGGCCGATCGCCGAGACCACGGGTACCGGGCACGCGGCGATGGCCCGCGCCACAGTTTCCTCGTTGAAGGTCCACAGATCCTCCAGCGATCCCCCGCCCCGCGCCAGCACCACAAGCTGCGCCCAGCCTCCGCTCCCCAGGATTTCCACCCCGCGGCAAACTTCCTCGATGGAACCCGGCCCCTGGACCTTCGCCGGAAACAGCCGGATATGCAGACCCGGAAACCGCCTGGAGAGAATCTCGATGAAATCCCGAATCACGGCGCCCTGCGGGGAGCTGACGATTCCGATGCGACGCGGGTACTTTGGCAGAAGGCGCTTGCGCGTGGCCTCGAACAGCCCCTCGGCCAGCAGCTTTTGCTTCAACTGGTCGAACGCCATCTGCAACGCACCTTGCCCTCGCGGCTCGATGGTTTCCACCACGAACTGGTACTCGCTGCGCTGCTCGTAAATGTCGACCCGACCGCGAACGATGACCTGCTCGCCATCCCGAGGCTTGAATTTCAGCCGCCAGTACGAGAGCTTCCAGCAGACGCACTTGATCTGCGCCTCGGCGTCCTTCAACGTAAAGTAGCAATGACCGCTGGGGACCAGCTTTGTTCCCGAGATTTCGCCCGAGACAAGGATGTTGGTGAACCCGTGTTCAATAGTGGCCCGAAGGGAATCGCTCAGTTCTCGGAGGGTATAGATCTTGCGCTCGGGTGCCTTTGCCTGGAACGGAGCCGGCGGATCGGGCTCCCGTTTTTCGGGCTTGGCGGCGGCCTTGGGCCGGGGGGCGAAATCCAACGAAAACTGTTCCACTTATGCCCAGTCCTAATGCGCGTGGTGGTGATGGTGGGCCACATGCCCCGCCACCGGGATCACGCAGCCGGTATCCGAAATCGCACAGCTGACATGCTCGAACTGGACGGTGGTGTGGTGGATCTTGAAATGGTCGTTCAGCACGTGGTTGAGGTCGTGCAAGATCGCATCGCTCTGGGAGGGCGGCATGTCGTCGATCAGGACGTGGCAACTGAGCGCGCTGGAATTGGAACCAATGCACCAGATGTGCAGGTCGTGGACATCAAGGACGCCCTTCACCGCGCGCATCGACTTCGTGACTTCACCCAAGCGAACGCCCTTCGGCAATCCTTCCAGAAGAATGTTGAGCGACTCGCGGATGACGTCCCACGCCGTCCAAACCACCAAGCCCGAAATCAGCAGTGACAAAATCGGATCCACACGAGTCCAGCCCGTCGCCCGCATGACCAAAGAACCCACGACAATTGCGGCCGAGCCCAACAGGTCCCCAAGCATGTGCAGAAACGCTCCCCGCATATTGATGTCGTTCCGGTCCGAGGAGTGCAGAGCCAGCATAATGCCACCGTTCAGCACCATGGCACCGGCCGCAACCCACATCATGGCCGAATCATTCACAGGTTCCGGGTGCAGCAGACGATCCCAGCCCTCGAAGACAATCCAGCCCGAAAGCAAAATCAAAGCCAATGCGTTGACGAAAGCCGCCAGCACACCCGCCCGGTGGTAGCCGTAGGTGCGCGATTCATCGGCCGGCTTGCTGTGCAGATACACTGCGAACAGGGCCAGCAACAAGGCCAGCGCGTCGGTGGCATTGTGGCCGGCGTCGGAAATCAAGGCGAGACTGTGGGCCCGGATGCCAGCGGCGAATTCGAACACCACAAACCCACCAGTCGCCAGCAGTGACCAAGCCAGAACCTTTTTCGAGGCACCTGCGGCGTGGTTGTGGCTGTGGCCGTGGCCGTGATGGTCGTCGTGTGTATGCACCTAGGTTGATTGTAGCCGTTCAGCGAGCGGGCGTATAGATTCCCATCCGTTCCTTCACCAGCTTCACGGTTGCGTTGGCGATCGGCGTCACCACATCGGCCCCGCGCTGCAGGATTCCGTCCAGATACTCCGGATCGGCCGTAATCTCCTGGTACCGCTTCTGCATCGGCTCCAAGCACGAGATCGTCATCTCGGCCACCTGTTTCTTGAGATCGCCGTACCGCATCCCTGAAAAATTCGTGCGCATCGCGTCGTCGGTCCAGCCGGAAAAGGCCTGGAAGATCGCCAGCAGGTTGGCCACACCGGGTCCCATGGTCTCAAAATCAACGCCCGGATTGGAATCCGTCGTCGCCCGCATGATGGTCTTCTTGATCCGGTCCGGCGGGTCGAGAAGAGCAACGGCGTGGCCCGAACCACTGGCGGATTTACTCATCTTCGCCGTCGGATCGTCCAAGCCCATGATGCGCGCGCCCACGGACGGCAGCTTCGTCGCAGGCATTGTGAACGTGTCGCCGTAAAGCGAATTGAACCGCTGGGCGATATCGCGCGCTAGTTCCAAATGCTGCATCTGGTCCTCGCCGACCGGCACCACATTGGCCTGGTAGAGCAGAATATCGGCCGCCATCAGTACCGGGTATTGGAACAGACCATCGCCGATCGATTCCTGTGCCGCCGCCTTGGCTTTGAATTGCGTCATCCGTTCGAGCCAGCCCATCGGCGTCACGCAGGTCAGAAGCCAGGCCAGTTCCGCATGCGCCGGAACGGTGGACTGAACCACGATCCGAGAATGCTCGGGATCGATTCCGGCAGCAACAAAAATTCCCGCGATTTCCCGGATCTTGGACCGCAGTTCCTCCGGCTTCTGGTAGACCGTAATGGCGTGCAGGTCGACGATGCAGAAGATGCTTTCGTACTGGTGCTGGATCTTGACCCAGTTGCCCAACGCCCCCAGGTAGTTGCCAATGTGGAGGTTGCCGGAGGGCTGGATGCCGGAAAGGACGCGTGGAATCATGTGTCTACTGACTTTTCATGGTAGCAACGGCATAATGGAAGCTTGGCCGCACTTGTTGGATACCACCCCGTTATCGAGGCGTTGCGCGCAAAGCGCCCCCTCGACAGAATCCTTGTCGCGAAGGGCCTCGGCGGGCCGCGCGTGCAGGAAGTGATCGAACTGGCACGGCAAACGGGAACGCCCGTCCGGTTCGAGGACCGGTCGGCCATCGACCGGCTGTCAGCATCGAAAGTGCACCAGGGAATTGCAGCCCTGGGTGCCGCCACGAAGTACGTTGAACTGGACGCAGTGGCCCCGAACGCCGATCTTCTTGTTGTCCTCGATGGGGTCGAGGATCCGCACAATCTCGGGGCCATTATCCGTACCGCCCACGCTGCCGGCGCCGGAGCCGTGATCGTGCCGGAGCGAAGAGCGGCCGGACTGACCGACGTTGTGGAAAAGGCCGCCGCCGGCGCGCTCAACCACCTGCCTGTGGCCCGCGTGGTCAACATCAACCAGGCTCTGCGGAGCTTGCGCGAAATGGGATATGTCATCTATGGAATTGATGAGCGCGGAGTGGAAGCACACAGCTCGGTAAAATGGCCCGAAAAAACCGTGATCGTGATGGGTGCCGAAGGTGCCGGGCTGCACGAGTTGGTTAAGAAGAACTGCGACCAGCTGGTGCGGATTCCTATGGCGGGCAAAATCGCGTCGCTGAACGTGTCCGTAGCTGCCGGAATTGTTCTTTTTGACTGGCTGGGCAAGCGCCCGCCCGTTGCCGAAGGGAACTGAGAGCTACGGATCACGCCCTGCCAAAGTCCGCCGCCGGATACACCACCCACCCGCCATCCCCCGTCAGTTCCAGAATCTGGGAATGGTACTTCACCAGCGCCGGATGGTGCGTCACGCTGACAATCGTTGTCGACATGGCCGACAGCGCGCCGTACAGCATCTCCTCGTTCTCCCGGTCCAGCGCACTGGTCGCTTCATCCAGCAGCACATAGCGCGGATTCTGCAACAGCACCCGCGCGAAAGCCAGCCGCTGCCGCTCCCCGACCGACAATACCTTCTCAAAATCCAGCACACCGTCAAACCCGCTGCACCGCGCCTCAAGGTCGTGCAAATTCACTCTCGCCAGCACGTCGCGCGCCTCAGCGTCGCCCAGCACCCTGCCCAGATTCGGATATCCAAGTTGCTCCCGCAGCGTCCCCACAATCATGTACGTGTACTGGGGCAGAAACAGCAACTCGCCCGCATCCGGTCGCCCGAGTGTGCCCGTGCCGGAATTCCACAACCCCGCCATCATGCGCAGCAGGGAACTCTTCCCCAGCCCGCTCTCACCCAGAATCATCAGGCTTTCGCCGCTGCCGACAGACGCCGTCAGGTCCCGCACCAAGGTCCGCTCGTAGTTCGGCGTCATCAGTGTCACACTGTCGAAATGCAACCGGTCGCTTTGCACCATCGCGATCTTGGCCCCGGTGGATCCTCCAAGCGTGCCCAGCCGCTTCAAGTGGCTGTTCAGGGTTTTCACGCGTTGGATGCCAGCTGCAAATGCTGCAAGGCTCTCCATGTTGTCCACCAGTATGGTGAGGGACCCCATGATGGCAGCAAACGCACCCGTGGCTTGCACGATCCGCCCCACCTCCAATTCGCCTGACAAGACCCGGGGCGCAATGACGATGCTCGGTAGCAACGCCATCAGCAACGAATGAGTGTACTGGAAGAAATTCAACCCGAATTGCCAACGTGTCCGCCGCATGTAGTTCTCGAACAGAATCCCGAACAGGCCCTGAACCCGGTTCAATTCCTGCTTCTCCCCGTGGTAGAGCGCAATGAATTCCGCGTTCTCGCGGACACGGACCAGCCCAAAACGGAAGTTGGCCTCCTTCCGCCGTTGCTGGTAATAGAGCGAAACCATCTTGGCCCCGAACACACCATAGGTCAGCATCGTCACAACCGTTGCGTACAACACCAGGAACAGCACCAGATACACGGAGATTCCCCAAAGTACGTGTCCAAACGCGACTACCTGGAAAATTGCTGTGGCAAGGACCAGCAGGAAATTCACAGATTGCTGGGTGATGGAATCGATGTCATCCGCAATCCGCTGGTCCGGATTGTCGATCTCGGCCTCGGCGTGCAGTTGGTAATACGCGTGGTTCCGGAAGTACCGCTCCAAGACCCGCATGCTCAACGCTTTGCGCCAATACAGTCCCACCCGGTCGCGGACGAAGTAGTATGCGGAATACTCCGGTACCGCCACCAGCAGCAGCAGGAGATAGATTCTTACCGAGTGCCAGAAGCGGGGACCCTCGCGGGCTGCCAATGCAGATGCGAATTCCCCGGCCTGCGCGTTGAACCAAACATTCAATTGCGTGTCCGCGAGCAGCAGCACAATCAGGAAAGCCACCAGCCACCAGGACCTCCGGCCGGCCTTCGACGACCAGTAAGGCTTGGCGATGAACAACGCCTGCTTCACCAGATTCAGGTTGAGCTTCATGCCCCTTCCGACACCTGGCCCGACTCCCGCGCCAGCTCCGCAAACCAGCCATGCCCTTCCAGCAGCTCGTCCGGACGCCCGTGCTCAGCCACCGCGCCGTCCTTCAACACATAGACGTAATCCGCGTTTTTCATCATGGTGTAGCGGTGCGCAATCACCAGCATTGTCGGCTTCGGCGAGATTTCGTCCAGCGCGTTGCGCACGTCCAGTTCCGTGGCGTAGTCGACATTGGCCGTAGCCTCGTCCAAAATCAGCAGGCGCGGACGATCCAGCAGCATGCGCGCAATTTGGAGCCGCTGCCGTTCACCCAGCGAAAGCCCCACGCCATGCTCCCCGACTTGGGTTTCGAGACCCTCCGGAAGCCGTTCCAGAGCCCGGCCGAGTCCAGCCGACAGCGCCGCGCTGCGGATCTCCGCCATGGTTGCGTGGGGTCGCTTGTAGCGGATGTTATCGGCCAAGGTCCCCCTGAAGACGGTGCCATCGGAGGAAACCACCCCAATCGCCGCCCTCACCGAGGCGCAACCGGCCTTGCGCAGCGGCTGGCCGTCCACCAGAATCTCACCGGCGGTCGGCTCGAAAAGCTTGAGGAGGAGATCGGCGGTGGTCGTCTTCCCCGCCCCGGAAGGTCCCGCAAGCGCTGTTGTCTTTCCCGCCTCCAGTGTCAGCGTGATCCCGTGCAGTACCTCACGCTCAGGCGTATATCCAAAATGGACGTCGCGGAACTCGATCAAGCCCGGCCCCTCCAAAAGTGGGTCCCCTTGCGGCTCCAACGGCCCGGCCTCCTGTAACTTCACCGCCCGGCGCAACGACGCCAGATTCTCCTGTAGACTCACGGCCAGGCCGTTCAGTGAATCAATCGGCGAGTAGAGCCGCTCCAGATACGCCGCGAACATGACCACATCGCCCGGTGTCAGCATGTGCCGCAGCACCAGCCAACCGCCGTACCCCAGGATCAGCGACTTGCTCAAATTGCTGATGGCCACCTGCGAGAGGTAGTACTTCTGCGATGTTCGCAGCCGGCGCAAGTAGACCTGGTAGGCCGCGAGCGATTTCTCCCGCAGTTTCTCCTCCTCGCGGGCCTCCGCGCCGGATAGCTTGACGGTCTTGACGGCACCAATCGTGTCCGTGATGTGCGCCGAAATGTCCTCCCACATCTGGTAGTAGGGGTCCAAGTTGGACTGCAACTGCAGGGCAGCCCGCCTGGCCAGCCAAACATACGGTGGCAGGAGGCAGACCGATAGCAGCGCCATCTCCCAGTTCTGGGTCAGCATGATGCCGCAGATGGCAACCAACCGGACCGCTTCGGGAGCAATCTGCTGGGAAACCGCGTGGACCACCGGCGACACCTGGTCGCATTGGTCGATGCGCCGGGCCAGTCCCGCGCTGGCTTGGTGGTCGAAGAACCGGATCGGCAGGCGCAGCACATGCCCGAAGGTGTCCACGATCAACTTCGACTCCATATTGCTGGCCACCACAGACCCGTAGTAGGTGGCGCGCTGGTAAAAGTAATACGACAGGACGGCGATCACGAACAGCAGCGCTACCGAGATCAGCAGCGTCTGCAGCGTTTGCATGGGCGTCTGCGATGCCACCGAGGCCAGTTTGGAAGCAGCGGCCGGCACCTGCCCGACAAACATCCCGGCCACAGCGTTGATCGCCGTCCGGTAAACCAGTGGCTGCATCAGGTCCAAGCCGGTGTAGAGGAAGGAAAAGAGGCTAACGATGAGGAATTGCCGCTTGTACTGCTTCGCCAATTGGAACAATGCCCGCAATACCCGCCGGTCGAACGGGGACTCCTGGCCTTCCGCGCGTTGCTGGGCTTCGGACCTTGCCATCGTACAGTTATCACAGCACGCGGAGTGCCAAGTCTGAAGGTTAATCCTTCAATTCCGCAATCGTCGCCCCCGCCCCGCCCTCAAACTGCGAGGCCGGGTAGAACTTCTCCACATGGGCATTCTTTTTCAACGATTCATGCACGGCCCGCTTCAAAATACCCATGCCGTGGCCGTGGACAATCCGAACCCGCGCCGCCGTCGCCATGAACGCCGCGTCCAGGAACCGTTCCAGCCTATCAACAGCCTCCTCTGCGCGCTCCCCAATCAGATTCAGCTCCTGCACGGACGGACTGAGCTCCGGTCCCGCTGTATACCGCACATTCTTCGGAAGTTTCGCAGGTTGGCCGCCGCCGGATGCGGGATAAACCTCCTCGACGTCGGCCACCGCGATCTTCATTTTCATGAAGCCCGCCTCCACCTCCAGCTGTCCGTTCCCCAGCAGCTTGCGGACCCGGGCCAAGTCGCGCAACCCCGTCACGCGGACGCGGCAACCTTCCTCAATGGCGGGAACGACACGGTCTGCTCCCGGCTGCTTGTTGCTGAGGACCTTGGACTGCCAATCCTCCCGCATTTCGCGCGCAAAGCGGGACGTGTCGCGCTGCACATGCTCCAGTGCCTTGCGCCGGTCGGCATTTTCGGCAATCTTCGCTTCCAAGCGCGCGATGGTCTCGGCCGACTTCTCCTCCCAGCTCCGACGCATCTCGTCGAAGCGTTCTTCCAAGTCGCGGATCCGGGCTTTTTCCTTGATGTCGGCGTCCAGCATCAGACGTCGCTCGCGCGCACCCAGCTCCAACCGCGCCCGTTCCATGTCCTTGCGGGCCTTCTCGGTCTCCTCCAAACGGCGGTGGAGGTCGGCAATGAGCTCGGACAGCTCGATTTCCCTCGTCGAAAGCGCGGCACGGGCCCGCTTCATGATGTCCTCGGGCATGCCGAGGCGTGTGGCAATGTCCAGACCGGCGGACTTGCCCGGGAGCCCCACCCGGAGCTGGTAGGTGGGTGCCAGCGTCTCCTCGTCGAAGCCCATCGAGGCGTTCAGGACCGATTTGGTCTTGGCCCCGTAGATTTTGAGGGCCGTCAAGTGGGTGGAGGCCAGGGTATAGGCTCCCGCGCTGCGGAAGTGGTCCACCAAGGCAACCCCCAATGCCCCGCCCTCGTCGGGATCGGTGGCCGACCCGATTTCGTCCAGCAGAACCAGGGAATCCGGGGTCACATCCAACGCCATCTCCCGAAGCCGCCCCACGTGCGCCGAGAACGTGCTCAGACTCTGTTCGATCGACTGGTTGTCCCCGATGTCGGCCAAGATTTGCCCGAACAGCGGCAACTCGGCGGCGGTACACGGAACCGGCAACGCCGCTTGGGCCATGAGCGCGACCAGACCGGCTGTTTTGAGCGTGACAGTCTTGCCTCCCGTGTTCGGGCCGCTGATCAGCAGCGTTCGGCATTCCCGGTCCAACGTCAACGTGAATGGAACCACCGATTTTCGTGAACGCCGCAGGACATCCATCAGCAGCGGATGGCGTGCGTTCTCGAGGTGGAAACGGTCGCCGAACCTCGGAATCGCGCAGCCGTATTCGTTCCCGAACCGCGCCTTGGCAAACAGGAAATCCAGCGCCGCCATGATTCCGGCGGCCTCGCGGATGGGCCCGGCCTGGGTACGCAGCCGGTCCGTGAGCTCACGGACGATGCGGTGAACCTCCCGTGCCTCGTCGTCCTGAAGACGCACAAGGTCGTTGTTCAGCTCCACGGTTTCGAGCGGCTCCAGAAACACCGTTTGTCCACTCGAACTGGCACCGTGCAGCACGCCGGGGAGCTTCTTGCGTTGGCCGACAAGGACCGGCACAACGAAACGGTCGTTGCGGATCGTGACGTACTCTTCTTGGAGCACGCCTTCATCGCGATTGGCTTTCAGGAAGCGTTCGAGCGAGTCGTGAATGGACTTTCGCTGTCGTTCAATGTCGCGCCGAACCCGGTTCAGATACGGGCTGGCATTGTCGAGAACATAGCCGGTGGAGTCGATGCGCCCTTCCACCGACCGCAGGAGGTCGCGGAAGTCGCCGAGTCCAGCCGCGCGGGACCCGAGGAGGGGAAACCTTTCGGCGACTGCATTCAAGGACGAACGGGTATCGGCGGAAGCCTCGAGAACGGCGATCAGCTGGTAGATTTCGATAGGATCGAGCGAAGCCCCCTCGATGCGGAGCTTTTGTACGGCCTGGGTGACGTCCGGAATGTTCAGGTTGAGACGGAGGCCGGTGCCGCGGCCGGAGCTGTCGGCACTGCCGGCGGAACGGGAGTACTCCATCGCCTCGGACGTTTCGGCCAATGCAGCCTCAATGGCCGGACCGTCGGCGATGGGCTCCATTTGGGCCAAAAGGGCATGCCCTGCGGAGGTGGCGATAAATCGGCCTACGATGGCCCGGACGCGGTCCCACTCAAGGGTCTTGGCACTGAAAGAGAAATCCACTTGCCTCCAGTTTAGCGGTTGGAAGCACCCTCCGTCGTCATGGTATATTTATACAGTCAGCTGCATAAATAATCATTCCCATGTCAACCCCCGTAGGAATCGCCCACATCGGAATCGTGGGCTTCAGAGGGTATAGCGGTGCCGAAGCCGTTCGAATCCTCTCCAAGCACCCCAACTGCGAGCCCGTCCTGCTGGAACACCGTTCCGACGCGGGCGGCGATGCCAAACTCTTACGCAAATCCAGCGTTCTGCGCGCGGCTGCCACGCCGGAAGCGGTAGGGGCTGCTGGCATCACAGCCGTCCTGCTGGCCACACCGCCCGAGGTCTCCATGGACCTCGCCCCGAAGTATTTGGACGCCGGGGCCGTTGTAATCGACCTGAGCGGGGCTTTCCGGCTGCAAACCGCCGAACGCTACAAACAGTGGTACAAGGAGGAGCACACGGCGGAATCGCTGCTGGCATCCGCTGTCTACGGCCTGCCCGAGTACAACCGGGAGGCAACGCGCTGCGCAAAGCTGGTATCAAATCCAGGCTGCTACCCGACGGCTGCGAACTTGGCGATCCGGCCGTTGGTCTCTGCGGGAATTGTCGACCGCGCGGCGGGGATTGTCTGCGATGCCAAGAGCGGCGTAAGTGGCGCGGGGCGCAAAGCGACTCTGAAGAACGCGTTCTGCGAAGTGACGGAAAACTTCTCCGCCTACTCGATCCTCAACCATCGCCACGTTCCGGAAGTATTGCAAACCAGCGGATTGAGCGAGGAAGAGTTCAGTTTCACAGCGCAGTTGATCCCGATCGACCGGGGAATCCTGGAAACGATCTACTTCCGCACCGTGGAACCAATGACGGCAGCGGAGATTTTGGAAGTCTATTTGGCCCAATACCGCGACGAGCCGTTCGTGCGGCTCTACGAGGCTGGCAATGTGCCGGACCTAAAGGCGGTCCAGCGGACGAACTTCTGCGACATCGGGGTGATTGCGGACCCCAAGTCGCGCCGTTGCGTGGTGGTCAGCGCCATCGACAACTTGGTGAAGGGTGCGGCCGGACAGGCGATCCAGAACATGAATCTGGCCTTGGGTTTTGAAGAAACGGCGGGATTGCTCTAGATGAAGGCATTGTTTCAATGAAGGCATTGGTAAAAATCGGCGGGAGTCTGCTGGACGACCCGGCGTCGCGCCACGACATCGCGCGGCAGCTTGCGGAGCTTTCGGCCAGCGGCGTCGCGGTTTCGGTCGTGCACGGCGGCGGCAAGCAGATGACCCGGTTTCTGGACGAACGCGGCATCCAAAGCACGTTTGTCGGCGGCCTCAGGGTGACAACGGATGAAACTATCGACGCGGTCATGAAGGTCTTGGCCGGGTCGGTCAACACCCAGCTTGTTGCGGCGCTTTGCGCGGCAGGTGCCCGTGCTGTCGGCCTCACGGGCATTGATTCGGGCTTGGCAACCGCAGTACAACTCGATCCTGCACTGGGATTTGTCGGCAAGGTTGTTTCCTCCGACCCGAGTGTCTTGAACGCGCTTTCGTCCAACGGATTTGTACCTGTTGTGGCGTGCGTGGCGGGCGGCGCACAGGGCGAAGTCTTCAACGTGAACGGCGATTCCATGGCCGTCGCCGTGGCTTCCGGTTGGACCGTGGACCGGTTGGTGTTTCTGACCGACGTTCCCGGCGTACTCGATGGCTCGAAAACCATCATCCCGACGCTGACCGTGGCCGATTGCCGCAGCCTGATCGAAACAGGGGTGGCCACAGGCGGCATGCAAGCGAAGCTCAACGCAGCTTGCGAGGCCGTGTTGGGAGGCGTGGGCGAGGTGCGGATCGTGCGCGGTTCCGATGCCGGGATCGTCTCGCGCGTTTTCGCGGGCGAATCGGTTGGAACGAAAGTGGTGGCGGCATGATTTCCGGGCTAACACTCGACATGGTGGCCCCGGCGACCACGTCCAATAAGAACATCGAAGTCCGCAAAGCCTCAATGCAGGACATTCCGAACCTGCTCGATCTGATCAACGGCTACGCCGCGCGCGGCATCATGCTGCCGAGGACCGAATTCGAGCTGTCCGAGAACATGCGCGACTTCATGGTCGCCTACGACGGCAACCGGCTGGCGGGGTGCGGAGCGCTCCACTTCTATTCCCCCCAGATCGGGGAAATCCGGTCCCTCGCGGTTGCGGAAAGCCACAAGACAGCGGGGATCGGCCGCCTGATCGTGGAATCGCTCGTGTACGAGGCCAAGATGTACGGACTCGACGCCGCATTTGCCTTCACCTACGTGCCCGGCTTCTTCGCCAAGGTCGGATTCAACGAGGTGGAGCGCGGGGAACTGCCGCTCAAGGCGTGGAAGGACTGCCTGCGCTGCGCAAAGTTCCACAACTGCGACGAAATCGCGGTCCTGCGAATCCTGCGTCCGCAACGCTGGGAACAACGGCAGCAGACGCTGCCGCCGGTGCTGGGTGTCGACGGCGGCATGGTGGTGCTGCTGCCAACCGTGCGCCATACCTCCAACTGATAGCCTCAAGAAATGGACGACGCGACGCTGGACGACCGCCTTCGCCACGGCGAGCATTTCCACTTCACGTTGGCGGGCTTGCAGGCGGGTGTCCTCGGAACCCTGGCGATGGTCGGGTGGCTCGTTCTGTGCTCCGTCGCAGTCGGCCGTTCGGCATGGCTGCCGATCAACCTGTTCTCAATCCTGTTCCACGGCCCAAACGCGTACCGGAATTACTACCACCCGGACTCTTGGTCGGGCATGGCGTTCCTAATCTTCACCTACGGCTTGGCGGGAGCGGCTTGGGGCCAGTTGGTGGGCTTCTTCGGGAAAACAGAGGGCTATCGTGTTCTAGCCCTTTGCGGAGTACTGACCGGTCTGATCCTGCACACGATGGTATTCGGGATGCTGGTGAAATCCGTAGCACCGATCATCGGGATTTACGCCCCTGACATGCAGATCCGTGTCGGACACGTACTTTGGGGACTGGCTCTGGCCAACACCCCGGTCTACGCCAGGCGCATTGCCTTTCAGGAATCGGGCCGCTAAGATTCGGCCCAGATGTCGACCGGGAGTTTGACGTCCGGCCGTGAAGGGCGGAATGCCCGGAGCGCCTCGGGCGTCACCTGCGTCTGGTCCACATCCACGTACTCCAACGTGGGAATTTGGCTGATGCGGTCCAAGCCGTCGTCAGTGATCGCCGTTTCCCACAGCACCAGTTCCCGTAGCGCAGGGAGATTCACAACAGTATCGAGAATCCCATCCGTGATCTTGGTGCCGCCCAGGTTCAGCACCTCCAAATGGTTGAGATGCCGCAAATGCTGGGCACAACCATCCGAGGCGCTGGTGAGACCCAGGTTCAGACTTCGCAAACCTGGAATCTTGTCCAGTACGAACAGGTCGGCATCGTGGGTGTCCGTGCCGTAAAGGTTCAATTCGCGCAGGGCCGTCATATTGTGGATCGCCCGGACGCCGGTTCCAGTGACCTGGGTGAAGCTGAGGTCGAGTCGCTGCATCCAGACACACTCCTCCAGCCGCATCAGGCCCGCATCGTCGAACTGCGTTTCGTCGAGGATCAGGACCCGGAGTTCGTGCAGGGTTGGGAACTTGTCAAAAACGCGGCCGGTAATTTCGGTCCGTCCCAGGGAAATCACTTCGAGGCCACGGAACCGGGCGAGGGGCTGGATATCCTCGTCGCCGAAGTTGACGAAGTCCGGCCATTCGTCGATCAGGCCCTGAAGGTCGCCCGGATCGAGACGGTCCAAGGCCTTCAAATCCTTGCACTGGCTGGAAATTCGCAGGATAACGGCCTTGCCGTGCGGGATGTTGACCAGCCCCTTGGCCTGGCCGACAACGGTTGCGGGCGTATCGATATCGCGAATGGGCCGAATGGAGATTTCGCCCATGGTCCGCAATTCCGGGAACGGGAGCTGGCGTGCGTGCGAGAACACCTGCAGGTCGGCGCGGGCGCGTTCCACAAGGTTGGGGTAGTGCACGGTCTGGGGGAGAAGGCGGGGACCGGACTTGAAGGCCTCCTCAATATGCTTCAGAAGGTAGCTCGAAAGCTGCTTCAGCAAGTCCTTGTCATGTCTTGCTGCGTATTCGACGCGCTCGCGCAGTTCGTTGATCGGCGATGCGGCGAGAGCGGCGAGATCCTGGGCTGCGTCGCCGATTTCATCGCGGACGAGCGCGCCTTCCAGCAGACGCAGGCGCCGGATGTCGGCATCGGCGTAGGCCAGGTTGACCTCCACCATGAGGCGTTCGCGGACGGCGCGGCGTGCCTGGTCGGTTTCGAGATCCGGGTGGAAGGCTCGGGCGAGCTCGCGCTGTAGCTTTTTCAGCTTGTCAGGGTCAGCGGGCGGGCGGTGGGAGGCGTTGGTGCACTCCTCGGTGGACTGGCGAACCAGCTGCCGGGCGGTGATGGCGTCCTTATGGGCCGTGGGAAAGTACTTCGAGCGGAGCTGGGCAGCCTGGGCACGGGCTTCATCGAGCTGGATATACCGGGGGCCGAGGAGATCGTAGAAGCGGCGTTCGAAAGTGTGGAGGTTGGCCCGCAGCAAGGCGAGCTCCAGTTGACCGACCGAGGAATTCACTGGTTCAAGATAGCAAACGGTTTAAGCTGGAATTTCCCGCGCCGATTGCCGACATCCACCCACAAGCCCGTTGGCCCACCCAGAACCACGCCGGTAATGCTGGCCGGCTTCTGCGCGTTCTTCAACCTCTTTGTGACGCAGCCGATTCTGCCCCTGCTGGCCAGGATCTTCCACGCGAGCAAGGCAGGGGTCAGTTTGACGGTTACTGCCGCCACGTTCGGGGTCGCGATTGCGGCTCCGTTCGCGGGGGTGATTTCGGACCGGTTGGGGCGGCGGCGGGTCATTGTGTGGTCGGCCGTAGTGCTGAGCCTGACGACGATCCTCTCTGCAACCGCTGGGAGCCTCGAATGGCTGGTCTTCTGGCGCTTTCTCCAAGGTTTGGCCACGCCGGGGGTGTTCGCGGTGACGGTGGCCTACATCAACGACGAGTGGCCGAAGGAACGGGCGGCATCGGCGGTGGGCGCCTACGTCAGCGGAACAATCCTGGGCGGTTTCGGCGGTCGGATGGTGTCGGGAACAGTGGCGGAGTTTCTCGCCTGGCCTTGGATCTTCGTGATCGTAGGCACAGCGAGCCTGTTGATCTCCTGGCTCATCGCGCGCGGGCTGCCGCCGGAACGGGCCACAGTGGCCGGATGTTCGGAAGTGCTGCGGCCCGCCTGGGAGCATCTGAAGAACCGGCGGTTGCTGGCCACATTCGTTTCCGGCTTCTGCGTGCTTTTCACAATGATCGCCCTGTTCACCTATGCCACGTTCCATCTGGCGGACCCGCCGTTCCGGTTGAGTCCGGGGCAACTGGGGGCGATCTTCTTTGTTTATCTGGCGGGGGCGGCGGTGACTCCGACAGCTGGCCGGGCAATCGACCGGTACGGGCACCGTCCAGTGGTGTTGGCCGCCACGGTCCTGGGTGTGCTTGGGGCGCTGGCTACATTGGTGCCCACAGTGCCCACAATCCTGTTGGGGCTGACACTGGGGAGCTGCGGCGTCTTCATCGCGCATTCGGCCGCGGTGAGCCACGTCGGGGTGGTGGCAGGGCACGCGCGGGCGCTGGCGGTAGGGATGTACGTCAGCTTTTACTACACCGGGGGGAGCTTTGGATCGACCGGTCCGGCATGGATCTGGGATGCCTATGGCTGGACGGGGTGCGTGGTACTGCTGGTGGCGGTCCAGATGTTCCTGGCCGCCACCGCATGGTGGGGCTGGGGGGCTAGGCCTACTGGCCCAGGTATTTCTTCAGGTCCGGGTGGAGGAGCTGCTTGATGTCCGGCTTTTCGAGGTCACTTTTGACGACGGTAACGGCGGGCAGGTCGATTTGGCGCTCCGGAGCCTTGCCGTCAAGCTTGTCCACCACGGCTTTGACCGCCTCGTAGCCCATGCGGAAGGGATCCTGGACGACGAGGGCGTCGAAGACGCCGCCGGTCAGGTCCTCCAACATTCCTTCGCTGGCATCAAAACCGACGAACTTCAGTTTTCCGGTCAAACCCCTGGACTTGACGGCTTGCGCGGCACCGACGGCTGAAGGTTCGGACGAGGCGAACAGTCCGTCCAACTTGGGGTGCGCTGTAAGAATGTTTTCGGTTGCGGACATGCCCTTGGCACGGTTGGACATGCTGTACTGCTCGGCCACGAACTCAATTCCCTTGAATTCCTGCGAGATGGCATCCTTGAAGCCGCGCTCGCGCTCCATGGTGGAAAAGCTGCCGGGGGCGTTCTGGATCATGGCGACGGTACCCTTGCCTCCCAATAGTTCCCCGAGTTTTCGACCGGCCATTTGTCCGGCCTTGTAGTTGTTGGTGGCCACGAAGGAGATGTAGTCCTGGGAATCAACGCCGGAATCGAAGACGACAACCGGGGTCTTTTCCCGCCCGGCCCGGGCGAGGGAGGCGTTCAATGTGGTCTTGTCTGCCGCCGCGACAACCACACCGTCCACGTGGCGGTTCAGCATGGAATCGAAGATTTCGAGCTGGCGGCTGTAATCGGTTTCGTTGGGGGGGCCGTCCCAGAGGATTTCAACCTTGAACTCGCGCCCGGCGGCGACGGCACCGGCGTGGACGGATTGCCAGAAGACGTGGGCAGTGCCCTTGGGGATCACGGCCACACGGCGTTGCTGCTGGCGGTTGCAACCGGCATTTACGAAGGCGAGGGCAGACAGGGCGAGGATTGAGATCCTAGAGCGCACACCAGCCTCCGTCGATCAGGATATCCGTGCCGGTGATGAAGGCGGCATCGTCGGAGCAAAGGAAGGCGGCGAGGGGGCCGATTTCCTCGACCTTGCCCCAGCGTCCAACCGGGATGCGGGAGACGAAGAAGGCGTTCATCTCGGGGTCGTTGATCGCCTTGGCGTTCATTTCGGTGGCGAACGGGCCGGGGCTGATGGTGTTGACGGTGATGCCCTCGGCGGCAACTTCGAGGGCGAGCGCGGTTGTGAGGCCCCGGACCGCGAACTTGGTGGTGGAATACGCGGCGCGCTGGGGGAGCGAGACGCGCCCCATCATGGAGGCCATATTGAGGATTCGCCCGTAGCCGGTGCCTTGCATGTGGGGTAGGAAAGCACGGCACATCAGGAAGACACCGGTGACGTTGGTGTCCATGATGGCGCTCCACTCGTCGAAGGTGAAGTCGGTGAGGTTCTTGCGCTGGTTGTAACCCGCGTTGTTGATCAGGATTTGGACCCGACCAAGCTTGGCGCAGACCTCTTTTTCGAGCGCAAGGACGGAATCCTCCTTGGAAATATCGGCTGTGAAGGTTTCCACGATGCCTCCGATGGCGCGAATTTCCTCGGCGGCCTCGGCGAGTTTGCCGGGTTCGCGGGCTACGAGCGCGAGGGTGGCACCGTTGCGGGCGAGTTCCGCCGCCATGGAACGACCGAGGCCGCGGCTGGCACCGGTGACGAGGGCGACGCGCCCCTGCAGTTTTTGGGTATTCATATGGTTGGGGCAGCCGGCCGGTTTGACAAATGCTGGCCGCAACTGGGCATTGTATCGTGTGCGGCGGGCTGGATGGTCTGGAAGTTGATGGCTCGCCGCTTGCGGTTGATGTCACTTGCGAAGTGATGGATCACCGGCTTGCCTGCAGCATCTACCAGTCGTGCCCCGCTTTTCCGTGTCCCGCTTTGCCACGATTCTTCTGGTAACAACCCTGGCTGCAGCAATACTGGCCGTTCCCGTCCAGGCTCAAAAGCTGGACCGGGCGAAACTCGCCGACGTTTTCGCCGCCGCGCACCGCGCAGGACGTTTCGACGGCGTCGCCGTGATCACCGTCGACGGCAAAACAGTGCTGGCGTCGGCCCTCGGTTTCAGCAACCGGAAAACGATGACCCCCATGCGACCAGGGACAATCTTCCGGCTGGGGTCCTTGACGAAGCAAGTGACGGCGTTGCTGGTGATGCAACAGGTCTCCACCGGCCGCATTCAGTTGGAGCAGACCGCTGGCAGCATCCTGAAAACCCTGCCGGAAGGGGTGGGACGGGTTACGATCCGGCAGTTGCTCAGCCATGTCTCCGGGCTGCCCAACCCGAGCGACGGACCGGAGGACAAGGTTCCACCCTTTTATCTTCGGACCGCTCCATCGGCTAGGGATCTGTCGGAGTCGGGGCTGCGCTTCTGCGCAGGCACGCCGAAGAGGGAGCCGGGCGGGCAGTTTGAGTACAACAACTGCGACTATCTTGTGCTCGGCGCATTGCTGGAATCGCTATCGGGCAAGAGTTATGGCGAACTTGTACGGGAACGTGTGATTCGGCCGCTGGGCTTGCATAGTTGGACGCTGGCACCGGCAAACCCAAGCCGCGCTCCCCGGACAGCCGAGGGGTACGCGGCGGACGGATCGCCCGACCCGGTCCAGAACCCGGCAACCTACGGCGCAGCTGGTGCGCTGCTGGGAAGTGCGTTGGATGTGGCAAAGTGGAACACCGCCTTGCTGGACCATCGCTTACTTCCGGCTCAGGCCACTGAGACGATGTTCCGTGCGGACCCCAAACTCTACGGCGAGGCACTCGGCTCGTGGGCATACGATTCGGATGTGACCGCGCCTCAATTGCATGTAATCGAGCGGCAAGGTGACATTGGCAGTACACGGCTGTTATCGCTCCTGTTGCCGGGAACGAGGGCCTCCATTGTGATCATTGCCAACGCGGAACGGGCGGACCTCTTCAATACCTACTCCAAGCAGGGACTGGGGTACCAGGTCTTGAAAGCTTGGTTTGGCAGGGACTAAGCGGTTCGCAAGAAGGTTCTGCATGGCGAGTGCCGTGGCTGTAAACGCGGTTCTCCAAAAAGCACGGCGAGACGATAGGAGAACCGAAATGGCAATCAGAACAGAAACACTTGACGAATTGATCGCGACCCGAAGTGGGGTTTCAGAAAGAAGTCGGGTTTCGGGAGCATGATGCGGCTGGTAACGGCAGCGGCAACTCCCGGAACGGCAAAACCCGGAAGACGTTGAAAGGCGACGCCGGGGAGATGACAATTGGAGTGGACCCCATAAGGTGAGACAAGCGGTTAACCCCTGAAAAGCATCGAAAGGGGAAGGACCGAAAGATGGGCACAAGAAGGAAGTTCAGCCAGGAGTTGAAGGAGACTGCGATCCGCCAAATGGCTCCGGGCACGAGCGCGGCGGAGGTGGCGAGGTCATTGGATTTCGACACCAGCGACCTGTACCCGTGGCACCGGGAGCTGGAGGAGCACGGCGCGAGCGCCTTCACCGGCGGAGGCCGGAAGCGGTCCAACCGACCTCAAGGGCCACCTCATTCCAAGCCATGTGCCGATGAACTTCGACTGGCAGTCCTCGGCGATTTCCTGCCGGAGGAAGAGTTCCCGGACGGAGAAGCGCAATCTTTCAACACATGGCCAGCCGCTCCTCGGTGAGGGCAATCTCCCCTGCCACAGCGATCTCGGAAATGCCGGAGTCAGGCCCCGCCGTCGGTGTACCCTTCCCATATCTGGACTTCCCCGGAGCGCGTCGGGGCTGCACTCATTCTCCAGGTGGCGGACGATCCACCCGGAATTCCAGAGCCGCGGTCGATGAACCCCCTTTTTGCCACACAACAGGAAGGAACCGCGATACCATAACGATTCGAAGACAAATGAACATGCCGCGCAGAAGATCGTTTACGCCAGCTTCAATCGCTCTGGTGCTGTCCCTTGCACTCTGGATGGTGTCGATGCCGGCCGCGCCTACCGCGCCAAAACAGCCGAAGATCGACGGACGGGCCGCCCCCTTGCTGAAGGTCGGCGACCTGTCGTTCAAGGATTTGAACCGCAACGGCGTGTTGGACCCCTACGAGGATTGGCGATTGCCGGTCGACAAGCGCGTCGCGGACCTGGTCTCCAAAATGACCCTTGAGGAGAAGGCGGGGCTGATGCAAATTACTTCGTTCAATGCAGGCAATTTGGACGACTATCTCAACCAGCGCAACATCCGCTACTTCATCCTCCGCGACAACCTCACCGCCCGTGAACTGGCGGCGCGCGCGAACACTTCACAGGAACTCGCCGAAAAGTCGCGTCTGGGCATTCCGATTGTCTTTGCCTCGAATCCACGAAACCACGTTCGCGACAATTTGGTGTACGAGGAAGCCGAAGCGGCTGGCGAGTTCTCCAGTTGGCCCGGGACGCTGGGGCTGGCTGCGACGAATGACATCAAGCTGATCCGCTCGTTCGCCGAAATCGCGCGGGCGGAATGGCGCGCCTCGGGGATCCAGAAGTGTTACGGATATCAGGTGGACGTGGCCACCGAGCCGCGCTGGTACCGCATTCAAACAACGTTTGGGGAAAGCCCGAAGTGGAACGCGGAGATCGCCCGCGAAATCGTATTGGGCTTCCAAGGGCCCGCTCTTGGGCCGGAGTCGGTAGCGCAATCGATCAAGCATTTCCCAGGAGATGGGCCCGTCGACAAGGGCTTGGATCCCCATAACGATTGGGGGCAGTGGGCCGTATATCCGACGCCCGGCAGCTTCTTCAAATACCAGTTGCCTCCTTTCCAGGCTGCCGTCGACGCCGGCGCGAGCTCGATCATGAGCTACTACAACAACCCATCCAACGAGCGGAGTGGGAAGCAGCTTCCCAAGGAATGGTGGCAGTCCGACACCAAGCAGTTCGAAGAGGTGGCAGGTGCCTACAATACGGCATTGCTCACCCGACTGCTTCGTGGACGGATGGGATTCAAGGGCTACGTCAATACCGATACCGGTGTGCTTACCGCCAACGCTTTCGGAGTGGAAAAGCTCACCACGCCGGAGCGGTTCGCGAAAGCGGTGAAAGCCGGGGTTGCCCTGTTTTCCGACAGCAATAGTCCGCAGGGCCTCTTGGACGCGGTCCACCAGCACCTGCTGGAGGAATCCGACCTTACGCCGCAGGTCACACTTCTGCTCAAGGAGATCTTCAAATTGGGGCTCTTCGAGAACCCATACACCGACCCCGAAGCGGCTCAAAAGATCGCCAGTTCACCGGTTTCCGCAGCGCGGGCCGACGAAGCCCATCGCAAGTCCGTTGTCCTGCTGCGCAACGACAGCAAACTGTTGCCGATGACGGGTGCCAGGAAGGTGTACGTGGAGGTCATGGCCGGTCAGCCCCCAAGCTTCGGGGGCAGGGGTGGAGCTGGGGGGCGTGGTGGGCCGGAAGGTCGGGGCGGAGCAGAAGGCCGGGGTGGGGCAGTGGGCCGGGGTGGAGCGGGTGGCCGGGGCATAGCAGGTGGCCGCGGAGCCGCGGGTCGGGGCGGACCGGAGGGTAGGGGCGGCCGTGGCGACTTCGGCGGGCGGGGTGCCCCCCCTTCGGTCAATGGCACCGCCGCCCTGAAGGCCCTGCTCGCGAAGGACCCGACCGTACAGGTCGTGGATTCGCTCGACCAAGCCGACGTGGCCTTGGTATGGTTGCGCCCCACCGTCTACCAGCGGCCCGAGCACGACTATGCCGACATCGCACTGAGCCCCCTTACGGGCGTTGACGTCGCCAAGGTGAAACAGATCGAAGCGGCAAAGCCGACGGTATTGGTGATCAATTTCATCAATCCCTGGATCATCAACGAAGTGGAACCCGGTGCCGCGGCGGTCCTGGCGACGTTCGACGTCAAGGCCGAGGGACTGCTGGACGTGGTGAGAGGCCGCTTTGCGCCGGTCGGGAAACTGCCTCTCACGATACCGGCGGATCAAGCGGCCGTCGACAAGAATGCTCCGGACGTTCCAGGGTTCGCCGAAGCGTTCGACTACGCCTACAAAAACCGCGTGAGCGCCAAATACGTCTTTGGCTTTGGCCTGGGCTACGGTAAATAGCGCAGCCGCTTCGGGTATATGAAGTTTACGGGCCGCGAGGGTTTGACTCCAATCGTCGGGCAGCCAGCCGTTTATCCAGCAGCACGTTCACAGGTTGCCCTAAAACAGGGAGGCGGGAAGGCCGGATGACCCTCCCGCCCGAATCCATTCCTAGCTTACGAGTGCGCGCCGTTTCCGTTCGAGCAGTGCCAAAAGGCCGGCACCCGCGAACATGCCCCAGGTTGTCGGCTCCGGCGTTGCCGCACCGGCATCGGCGGTAAGGGTCCCCGAGAGGTGCGTCCGGCAGCAACCCGCTCCCAGGTCTTCAATTGCCGAACCGAAACGGTAAGAACCGCCGTTCACATTGGTCCAGATTGTCACTGACTCCCCGGGAGTTCCTGTCACCGAGGTGAGGAAGGCCAGGAGAATGAAGTTCGCCGGATTCGGCTGAGGGCCATTGATCAGAAAGAGCCCGTTCGCATCATTTTCCCCGTTTACCGTGGTGTTGCTCATGTCCCATTCACCGGCGGCGAACCCACCGCGAGTGGCACCGGGGTCGGCGGCGGCGATGATGTCCCAGGAGGTGAACTTGTGGGTGTTTGTGTCGAAGGTGGCCGTTCCGGTGATCGCGGTGCCTTCGGTGGTGGAAGCGCTGATGGTGTAGATTCTTCCGGCTTGGCAGGTGCTCGCCACGCACGCTGCGGTAAAGCAGACCAGAATCAGTTTTCGATAGTTGAGTTGCATGGGGTTTCTCCAGAGTTTGTTCAGCAGCAATTTCCCGCCTACTGGTGAAACACCGAACCGCATGGAATCCGGCCATGTGTGGCGAAAATATTATTTCTTCGGGCAGACGCCGCCGGGGGAGCGGTTGTTTTTCGCAGACGTACTCGAAGTTCGCAGGAGATCTAGGGTCTCACCTGCGCCCGACTACTGGCTGCCTGTTGGAGTGCCTGGTGCAAGAGAATCTTGATGTACGTCTGATAGCCGATACCCGTATCGTCCGCCAACTCCCGAGCCGTGGCAAGGTCCTCACTCGCGAGCCGGATCGTGACTGGCACCAGGTCTTTCTTGCTCCTCGCACCGGCCATCACGTCTTGCAGGGACACCGTCTTTCCCGCGCGCATCGCTGTTCGCAGGTCCTCCTCGACTGCCGACCGATTGGCTTCCCACCACCCGGCTTCCTCGCTCTCGTTCTCGAATTGCGGAATTACTAGTCGTTTGTTGGCCATATCCGTCCTATCGCCTTCTCCTGCAAGTAGTCAGCCTTGGTTCTACGATCCGCCTCCCATCCGGCGATGGGGCGAATCTTACCATTCCGCACCGTGAACACAAGCACCAGGATTCTCAACGCGTTCGTCGACCCGACCGCCGTCCAGCGGTCTTCGCCATCGACCAGATCGTGGTCCGAGCAGATTAGAACTCGCCGGTCGTCGCGCTACTTCCGTCTACTCACTTGGGCTTCTCCTGCCATTCGGCTGGGATGAGGAAATCGTCATGTCCCTCTCGCCAGTTCGCGACCAAGTGAACGTTTTCGATTCCCTGCCAAGTGATCGAGCCCGCGTGCTCAGTAACGATGACTTGAAACTGTCCCTTGAGGACGCTAATGAACTGGGATAGCACCGTAAAGATGCGCCGCACGCCTTCGATGTCCGGGGACCGCTCGGATAGCTTGTTGCCGCCGGGTGTCTTATCTATCGCTGGCCAAGCTTCCGGGAAGTAGACTTGGCTTGGTTGGTCGATCATGAGGAACCGTGGCACGGGGTTGTGGGGTAGGCTGTTGAAGTGCTCATGGAGCGCGAGTAAGCCAGCGAGGTGGTACCCGACCCAGTTTTGCCCGCTGCCTACCTCCCAGAGAAAGTCGGTTCTGCCAGAGAGCGGGCGGAACTGGAGGGTGAGCTCACGAATGCTCAGCCGCACGTTCTCCGTCGCGTGTTCAAGTCGCAGGCTCTTGGCGTAGTCAGCGATGCGTGCGGATACCTTGTCGATCGCGGCGTCCAGTCGGTCTTGCCGTGATCTCCCGTCGAGTTCTCGCCTGAGGCGAGCCAGTCGTTCCGCGAGGGCTCTTGCCTTGTCTTGGAGGTCATCGACGTTGCGGCTGGACATGACGTTCTCCAGCGCCTGCTCAACTCTGCCGACGAACAAGTAAATTTGCCGTACGCGTTGTCGTTGTGCGGCGAATGCTGAGGTGCGCTCCTCTAAGAACTTGCGTTTCTGTCGGGCTCGGGACAGGAGGTTTTCTTTGTCGCGGAGTTCCTGCCGCAGAGTCGCCTGCTCTTGGTCTAGCTTTGCTGGGGCTTGACGCACGGAGACGGCAAGGGTCCTCATCTCGCGCGCGAGGGTCTTTAGTTCGGTGAGCCGGGCGTTGCCGTCTGTATGAACGGCCGCGCACACCGGACACTCGTGGTTGTCTCGCAGTTTCTCTTCCAGCCAACCCACTCCTTCTAACCGGTCTTCTTGGCTGGTGAAGCTCGATCCATAGTCATTCAGTGATGCGGCGAGTTGGTCGATTTTATCGAGCCGACGCTTGAGCGAGCCCGTATCTTGGGCTAGTTGATCTTCCTCGGCCGCGACCCGGACGAACTCCCCTGAGGCGGCTTCATTAGTCCCTTCTCGCACCTCAGGCAAATCCATTCGCCGTACTGAGTCAGGTACACGTCGGAGCTCCAAGAGATACTTGTCCAATCCCCAGTTCGGGCTTGGAGAGGGCGCATCTGCAAGGAGCCCTAATCCTTTCGCCTGGAGGTAGTAGCTTTCGACTTCTGCTTCCCATGCGCGGGCGGCTGTTGTTCTGGCTTCGAGCTCCCTGCGGACTTTGTCATGCTCCCGTTCCGCGTCCCTGAATTCGCGTTGCTTCGCGAGCGTTGTCGCATCGATCGAGCCGAGAACGAGGGGGAAGATAATTCTGAGCTTCTCGCGGTGCTCGGTCGTGTCGGCTTTGAAGAAAAACGTGTAGGGGTTGGCGATGATGTGTTGTGGTTGGAAGTTGAACGCGGCCATGTCGCGGCTGCTGGGTCGCCCCGCGTAGCCGACGACGTCGTCGGTGGCGAAGTCGAGTGACGGCAAGTGCCCAATCTGGTTGAAGCGATTCTTGAGGTCATCGACGCGTGCATTCTTAAGCACGACGGCAGGAACTTCGAGTTTGAGTCCCTCGTTCCAATACAAGTCGGTGGTAGATCGTTGATCTTCGGGATTGCGGCGCGCGATGATCATTTCGGTGTTCGCGAGTTTCAAGTGCAGGCCGAACCACCCGGTGAGGTCGCGAATGAGGCCCACTGGGATCGAGCACTTCTCGCTGCCGAGGCAGTAGTCCACGATCCAGGTGAGCGTGGATTTGCCGGTGCCGTTATCGCCAGTGATGACGTTAATCTTGCCTGGCTCGAACGGGACGACGCGCGGGCGGAGATTCGTGTTCTTCGGCCACAAGACGATCTTGAGAATGGTCAGTTGCAATTTTAGAACCTCACATTCAATGCGGTGATGATTTGCACGACGCTCATTTCTCCGAACGCCTGTCCTATGCGTTTCGCAGCCGACATGATGCACTTGACCTCATTGGTCAAGTGCGTGACGGGCGCGCTCTTTCGCACGGGTATGATTTGGTGTTCCTTGGCATCGAAGTCCAATAGCCCTGTTTGGAACGCTATCGACAGTGCCTGGAACGTGCGGTCGGCTAACGCTTCCATGCGCCGTTGGAGGTCCAGGGTGATCTCTCTATCCGCCGCGAGCGCTTTGTACAACGCTCCTGGCTGCGTCTTGGATGCCAGCGACGCGGCCGTGTGCTCGTGGAACGTGAGGGGAAGCACCAGGAATACCAGTGGGAAGGGCACGCCTTCCCGGCGACTGCGCAGTTCGTACGCCTCGTGCACGGCTTGCCAGATCGCCTCGGCTGCGAGGCCGGTGTTCTGGATGATGCGCTGTTCGAAAAGGACGTCGATCACGCTTCCGCTGCCTCCTGAATTATCGTTGCGTACTCGGGATGCCAACCCAGTTCCAGCAGGTCCGCGAGCAGGTGGTACGTTCCGGCAGTCAGGTAGACCTCGTCCGTCGCTGACCCTGCCAGTCGCTCTCGGTGATTCTCGGTCGTCTCCATGAGGATGGCGAAGCCGACGTCACCCGGAGGATGGTCCTGTTTCATTCGGATGTTCCGTGAGCGGATTTTCTCCCAGCGCGAGCACAATGCGACTTGAAAGGCCCGCCAGTCCTCGTCCGTGATATTGCCTTCCTTTGAGAGACGCAATTTCTCGACATTGCAACGGATGAAATCGCGGATCGACGAGTCGATCAGCACCGGATCTTCGGTCACGAGGAAGAGCTGTTTCACGAACTGCCGACCTTTCTCCTCGCCAATCGCGTCGATCGAGACGGGAATGAGGTACTGCGCCCGTTCCCGGACGATATTCCTCTTGCGGCGGTCTAAGACGGCGTGCAGGTTATTGATGAAATGGTCACGCGCGATCCATGCCGGATTGTTCTCTCGCCATGCAGCGAGCGCGCGGGCGTACACCCAACCCGCTAACTCGTCCAAGATCGATTCGGCGGTCGGGGCCGCCCAACTCGGGAGGGGCAGGCTCGCGATGGTGTCCGCTCTCACTTGGGGACTGGCAGCGCCCGCCGTTGCATCGACAAGCTCAGTGTTTTGGATGACTTTGATGAGCGTGTCGCGGGACTCCGACCGCAACACGCGGCCAACGAGCGCCACTATCTTTTCCGGAGGGTCTTCTGCTGCACGTTCGAGTCCCGTGATGCATTGTCCGGCGGCTTCTGTTGTCGTGGCCGCGCTAATCGCTTTCGCGAGGCCATCGGGTAGTTCTTTGTTCGTGACCATCAGGAACCGCGTGGTCTCTGCGTCGACGCGATTCTCCTCAATCGAGTCAAGCCAGATGTTCAGGGTGTTCCAGAGATCCTTCGACCGGTCCCCGAATGGCTCAGCCCCTGCAGCGATGGAGTGCTTGTCCTGTTCCAAGAGCGAGGTCGTGCCGTTTCTGACCGCGACGTCATCGTCCGTTTCGATGCCAACGGCTGCGCCCGCTGGGCTGCGAGCGAGCCAGTAGAGTGCTCGCTCGAACTGATACCCGTAACCAGCACTTGGACCAGGTGCGGAATGAGATCTCTTGGCCATTTTGGGGGCGATTCAGGCCAGCATAGGAAAGCTCGTCAACTCGGCCTCCGGCGCGGCGGAACGGAGACGGTGGCACATTGGGAGTCGGGCCCCATAAAGCCTTCGCGGCGTATCATTTAAAGGCCATCCTCGGTTCTACAGCATGGAATTTCTTGAACTTCTATTGTACTCGCAAACATCGAAATTCGTTGAGTAAACGCGGCGGAGATCAAGGAACTGGCTGGGAGGACTGAAACCCCGGAACGCAGCCCCTTTAGGAAGGAAGTGCGCGACAGACCGGTCTGCCACGAAATTGTCGAACAGGAAGAACGGGGCGAGAAACGCGCCGAGTACGGCGAGC
>CAIYDY010000334.1 GCA_903925015.1 uncultured Acidobacteriia bacterium | reverse complement strand
GGGCGCTGGAACCTAAATCCAGAGCGTCTGCCAATTCCGCCACGTTCGCATCTCTGCTGGCTTGTAGACAATTATAGCGCTTGGGGGTTCGCGTGGTAACCTAAAGAGGTCGGTCCTGTTGGGACTGCAATTGTTTTCTTCCCAGTCCCCTTGGGAGCCGGTAGCTCAGTTGGTAGAGCATCGCACTTTTAATGCGGTGGTCCCGGGTTCGAGCCCCGGCCGGCTCACCATCCTTTCGAAGAATCTACTTCGAATCCACCTTGATCGTCATGTACTCCACCATCTGGCCTCTCGCGAGGAGGGCTTGGTGCGGTGTCTTGGGATTCACATGGATCACGTCGCCCGGATTCAGTTGCACAATCTCGCCGCCTTCGATGGACGTGCCGCGGATCTCGCCCGGTGCCGTCGTTTTCCCGCCGATCACCTTGCCGCCGATCTTCATCGTCGCCGACCCGGCCCGAATAATGATGATGTCGGCTTGGCTTTCATGGAATTCGGCTTGGCCGTCGGCCTCGCGACGGATCACCATGAACGAATGGTTGCCCCAGTTGGCGAGTACCTCGCTGGCAACGCCGTCCTTCAGTTTGCCTTTCAACGCAGTCAGATGGCTACCAACGTCGCTGCCAGCCATACGGGTGGGGGCACCGGGGGTTTGGGCGAGCATCAGCGCGGCGCACGGAAGGACAAGCCACAATCTATTCATGGGTCGATTTGTCATGCGTGAATTCTACCGCGCAAGCACCGGTAGGCTACGGGTGGGAGGCAAGCTTCTGCTCGGAATGGCGCTTCTCTGCGCAATTCTGATATTCCTGGTGCCTCTCATCAGAAAGCCGGTACCCGGCGACGAGGGTGGCTTGTCGCCAATATTTCTCTATGCCGCGATTGGACTGTTTCCGGTGGGAGCCGCGTTGCTCTGGCTCGGCCAATGCTTGGAACTAAAGCGCGGGAAGGGCCGCGCGGCCCTCGCAATTCTAGCCGGATTGGCGGCATTTTGTGCCGTAAGGGTGTGGAGCGGGCCGGACGGTGTACTTCCATCGCTTGGGGTGGCCCTACTTGCTGCCGTGCTGGCTGCATTCGGCCCCGCCCCATCCACGGCATAGTCTCGAATATTCTGAAGACATGGCGAATCCGGTGCCACCCGCGAGGCGTGTCCCCCCGAACCCATGGGCTGTCTTTGCCAGCACCCTCACGCGCTTCGATTCCGGGAAGATCCAGCGCGAGATCGCCATCCGCAACGCAATCGGGTTCCTCATCGCCCTCACTGCGGCAACGCTGATCTGGTCCCCTGCCTCGGGCGTTGTGGCCGGCACCGGCGCGCTCAACGTATCGTTTTCCGACAGCCGCGATCCATACGCGATCCGCGCCCGCCGGATGCTCGTGTCGGCCATCCTGTGCGCGTGCGCGGTCTTCATCGGCGGGCTCTCCGGGCATGACAACCTGACAGCCGTCGCGGCAGCCACCATTTGGGCGTTCGGAGCAGGAATGCTGCTCTGCCTCGGACCCATTGCGGGCGACTTGGGGGTCATCACTCTTGTCACCATCGTTGTATTCGCCGCACACCCGCTGACTCCCGAAAAGGCTGCAAACTCCGCGCTGCTGGTGCTGGGCGGCGCATTGGTCCAAATCCTGCTTTCCATTGCCCCCTGGTCCATCCACCGGTACGAGCCCGAACGGCGGATCGTCTCCGCCCTCTACACCGCGTTGGCCGATATCGCGCGCGCACCGACGCCGCCTTCATCGGCCCCACCGGACAGCAACCAATTTTCGGATGCCCAGGACCTCCTGCTATCGCTCACCGGCGACCACACGGAGGAGGCCGAACGCCACATCTTCCTGCTCAACCAAGCCGAACGCATCCGACTGTCCCTGCTCAACCTTGGCCGCTCATACCGCCGGTTGAGCCGCGAGGAACGCGGACACGGTGTCGCCGCAGGCCTCGAACCGGTCTTTGCCGCCGCTGCCGAAGTGCTCGCCAAGATCAGCCACTGTTCGCAACAGGGACTGGTATCCGGCGGGGCCGACGTTTATTCCACCACATCCCACGCGTTTCTCAGCACCGACTGGGGGATTGGCTCGGTCTTCTTTCTCGCCTTGGTCCGGGACGCAAAATATCAGGTCAATGCGCTCGGCGGACAGATCAGGGCGGCCTCGCGGGCTCTGTCCAAGCGCGACGAGAGAACAGCCTCTTTGACCAATCCAGCCTTGGCCGAGACTTGGCAAGCCCCATGGCGGGTGCGATTCGCGGGACGTCGCGCCAAACTGATGGCCAACCTGTCCTGGAACTCCACCGTGTTCCGGCATGCGGTGCGTCTCGCGGTGTGCCTCGGACTTGGAGACGCCTTGGGCCGGGGCCTGAGCTTGGAGCGCACCTATTGGATTCCCATGACCATCGCGATTGTGCTGAAACCGGATTTCACGGCCACGCACAGCCGGGGCATCCTTCGGATTATCGGAACCTTTGCCGGTCTGCTGACCGCGTCCGTTCTATTCCATTTCCTGCACGTCGGGGTGGCCACGGACATCGCGCTATTGGGTTCGTTTGTTTTCACCCTACGGCTGGTGGGACCAGGCAACTACGGCATATTCGTGGCCGCCCTGAGTTCGATGATCGTGCTGCTGTTAGCCACGACCGGAGTGCAACCGATGGACGTAATCGTGCCGCGGGCCATCAATTCGCTGATCGGAGGATTGGTCGCGATGGTGGCATGGGTGGTGTGGCCAACATGGGAACGGACCCAGGCGGGGGCATCCATGGCAGAGATGGTCGATGCGTACCGAGCCTATTTCCTGACCGTAATGGGCGCCTATGCGGGAGACCCGAAAGCCAGGATCGACCGCGCCCGGATCGACGCACGGCGGGCCCGCTCCAACGTCGAGGCATCTTCGGACCGCATGTCCGCCGAACCAGGGATTCCAGCCGCGATTCGCCGCGCCCTCAACGCAATTCTGGCGAACTCCCACGCATTCGTGCATGCCGTGATGGCCCTTGAAGCGGGGTTGTACCAGACCCGCCCCGCACCGTCGCGCGCTGCCACCGTGCGGTTCCGCGAAAAGGTGGCCGCCACCTTGGAGTCCGTCGCCCATGCGCTGCGCACCGACAGCGCACCCCAAAATCTGCCGGACCTCCGCGAAGCCCACGGCGAAATCCTCACCTCCCACGAACCGGCCACGGACCGCTACACACTGGTCAACATTGAGACCGACCGCATCGTGACCAGCCTCAATACCGTGGCCGAGCAGACCGCCAGGCTGGCCAAGGCGTCCAAGCTGTTCCGCGAATTAAGATAGGTTCCAATGCGCACTCTCCAGATTTTTGCGGCGGTTGCCGGTCTGTGCCTTCCGGCGTTCTGCCAATCCCCCGCCGAGCTTGAAGCGGTGGTGACTACCCAGCTCGGCACCTTCCGATTCGAATTTGCTGCCGACAAGGCTCCGAAACATGTGGAGGAATTCATCAAGCGCGCCCGCGCCGGTTACTACAACGACAGTGCGTTCCACCGAGTGGTCGCAAACGGAATTATCCAGGGCGGCGACCCGCTGCTGAAGGATCCCAAGACGCCGAAAACGCTCTGGGGCACCGGCGGCATGAACTTGCTCAAGAACGAGTTCAGCGATTACAAGCACGAGCGCGGCACCGTCTCCACCGTCCGCATTCCTGGCAAGGACAACAGCGACGGCACCCAATTCTTCGTGTGCGTTTTCCCCCAGCCGCCCTTGGACGGACAGTTTTCGTCTTTCGGCAAGGTAACCGAGGGCATGGAAATTGTGGAACAGATCTCGCGCGTTCCGGTCGGGGAGAATGGCTTCACCACCCAGCCCGTGCGCATCGACAAGATAACCATCGAGAAAAAGAAGGTGGAACCATATCTGGAAACGCCTGTTCAGGAATTGCACCGCACGGTCACGCTGAAAACAACCCTTGGAACGGTGAAGATCCAGCTGGAACCCGACTGGGCCCCCAACCACGTCCGCAACTTCCTCAAACTGACAGAGACCGGCTGGTACAACGGCACCGCGTTCCATCGTCTCGTGAAGGGCTTCGTGGCGCAGGGCGGCATGGGCGACCAACGCGGGTCGGGCTCCACGCATCCGGCGGACCGCTGGGTCCACAACGTGAAAGGCGAGTTCCGCAACGACATAAAGCACGTGCGGGGGATGGTTTCCATGGCACGGGCCGACGATCCGGATTCCGCCAACACCTCGTTTTTTCTGATGCTGGGCGACGCGCCGCATCTGGATGGCAAGTATTCGGCATTCGGGCGGATTGTGGAGGGCTTGGACGTGCTGGAAGCCTTCGAAAAGGAAGACGTGGATGGGGAGACACCGAAACGGCGGCTGGAAGTGATCCAAGCCGTGGTCGACCCGCTCTAGCGCTTTGCTGCGTAACGGAGGCGCAGTTTGACCAACAGCGGCTCCCGCGCACCGACCGCCGCCTGAACCCGGCAGACAGTCTCGGGCGGCGGGTCCTGTTGCGTCAACAGCCGGGTAGCGCCGGATGCGCCAATTCCACAACCTCCCCGAATACATCCCCGGGGCCGGTGGACTCCAACCGGACCGCACCAGTCCCGACCGTCGTCCTCTGCGCCGTACGCAAAATTTGGGGTGGTTTTTGTAATGCGATGGAAACCAAGGGGCGGCTCGCCCCAGCGTCCCGGCGAGCCGCCGATAATGGAACTTCGGGAATATACGTGACAACCAAAACATTTCGCCTTGTCGCCGCAGCATCGCTCGCCATCGGCATCCATGCCACGATTCTGCATGCCGCTGACCATACCGCGCCGGCAGGAAAGCGCTACGCCAACATCACGGCCCGTGGCACCATCCTGCCGGGCGGCCGGATTCTGCAACCGATGGGAACGCAGATCGAAACCGGGCCCGGTCCCTTTGGCCTCGCCGTGGGTCCCAAGGGCATGGTCGCGACGGCCAATATCGGGTATGAGCGCCTCGGAGTAACGGTGGTCTCGCCGTCCAAGTCCCCGACCGGCCCGAAAGGCCCCTGGGATATCCGCCAACTCTGGACCCGCACGCCCGGCATGAAGGCACCCGAAGAGGCCGATCCCGAATGGAAGGGCGTGTTCTACGGCATTGCATTCGAAGGCGAGAAATCTGTTTGGGTATCCGAGGGCGATTCCGGCCAAGTGCGCCTGATGGACACCACCACCAGCGCAAAACGCAAACTGGTAAACCTCAACGAAGGCGAGTGGAAGCATAGTTTTTCCGCGGATCTGGCGTTTGATGCCGCTCGGCACCGCCTCTATGTGGTGGACCAGGCGAATTTCCGGGTCGCGGTGATCGATACCGCGAAGGGCAAGGTCGTGTCGTCAGTGAAGGTTGGGCGGATGCCCTACGCCATTGCGCTCTCGCCGGATGGCGGCACGGCATACGTCACCAACGCCGGCGTCTTCCAATACCAGGTGCTGCCTGGTGCCGAACGCAAGGATTCCAAGCGGACCGGCCTCGCGTTCCCGGCGTTCGGGTTCCCGTCCGCAGAAAGCCGCGACGGCGTGCGAAGAGACACGGAGGCCGGGCCGATCCAAGTACAGGGCCTTGGAGACCCGAACGTTAAGGAATCGAACTCCGTCTGCATCATTGATGTTAAGGATGGCGAAAAACCGGCGGTGCTCGATTGGGTCCGTACCGGGTCGCCGTTCGATTCCAAGACCTTCGGTGGCAGCGCGCCCGCCGGGGTGCTCGCAGTTGGCGATCGAGTCTACGTTTCGAATGCGCACGACGATACCATCACGGTGATTTCCGCCTTGGACCACAAGGTGCTGTCCGAAATCCCGCTGCGGATTCCCAGCTTGGAAGCACTCCGCGGAGTGATGCCCGCCGGTCTTGCCTTCGATCCCGTCACGAAATGGTTGCTGGTGGCCGAGGCCGGGATCAACGCGGTCGGAGTGGTGGATACCGCAACCGGGAAGATCGCGGGGCATTTGCCCGCCGGATGGCTTCCGACTCGTGTGGCCATCGACGGCGACCGGGTATTTGTGACCAACGCGCGCGGTCGGGGCACGGGTCCGAATATGCGGCAACCACTGGTGGAGATGGGCGAAAGGCCGGTACTGCACAAAGGATTGCTGACGACGTTCATCATGCCTGCGGCCAGCGAATTGCCGAAGTTGACCGCCACCGCGTTCGCCGCAACGGGCTTGGACGCGAAACCAGGCTCGGCCCCGAAGCCTCCCGCCGCTCTCAAGCATGTCGTGCTGATCGTGAAGGAGAACCGGACGTTTGACGAGGTTTTCGGCGACATCACCGAGGCCGCCAACGGATCGGTCGCGGCGCTGCCGACCATGGCGAGATTCGGCATGAAGGGATTGGCCGAGGGAGCCCGCGCCGGTCGGGGCGGAGCGACGGCAAACGCCGCTCCCCAATTCTCCATCAAGGATGCCGCCATTACCCCCAACCACCACGGCATGGCCAAACGCTGGGCCATCAGCGACAATTTCTACGCCGATTCCGATGTCAGTACCGACGGCCACCACTGGCTGGTGGGTGCCTACCCGGATCTCTTCACCGAAAGCGGGCTGCTGGCATCCTACGGCGGACAGCGCAATTTCGTCCTCGACAGCGGGTCCCCTGGACGCCTGATGTTCGCGGGGTCGGATTCCTCCGCGCACCCCGAGGAACAGCCCGAAGCGGGCACCATCTGGCACCACTTGGAGCGCAACAAGGTCTCGTTCCGCAACTTCGGCGAAGGCTTCGAACTCGCCGGCGTGGTGGAGGACAAGGACGAGGAGCCCACCGGTGCCCGATTCCTCACCAACGTCCCAATGCCCGACCCGCTCTATCGCAACACCTCCAGAGACTACCCCGGTTTCAACATGAACATCCCGGACCAGTTCCGCGCCGACCATTTCATCGCCGAGATCGAGGCCAAATACCGGAAAACCGGTGAGCCGCTGCCCCAGTTCCTCTTCATCCACCTGCCGAACGACCACATGGCGGCGGAACGTCCCGCCGACGGCTATCCCTACCGGGCCTCGTTTGTGGAGGACAACGACCTTGCGCTCGGACGGATCATGGAATACCTCTCCCACAGCCCCTGGTGGAAGGACATGGCCGTTTTCGTCACCGAGGACGACGCCCAAGGCGGGCAGGACCACATCGATGCGCACCGGACGGTCCTGATGGCGGCGGGCCCCTATGTGAAGAAAAACTATGTCACCCACACCAACTCCAGCTTTCCGGGGTTGCTGCGGACGGTCTTCGAAATCCTCGGCATGCCGCCGTTGAACCTGATGGACGGTACTGCGGCGAGCCTGGTGGATGTCTTCACGACCGAGCCGGATTTCGCAGCCTGGACGGCGCTCACCCCCGACCAACGGATTTTCGACGTCGCCAAGGTGAAAACCGGCACTGCCCCACCGGTGAAGATGGACCAGCGCGTACAGTAGAAATTGAGTATCGTGAATCCGGGCCTCGACCAAATCGCGCGAGAAGTGCTCCTCATTGTGGGCGCGCTGTTTCCCATCGTGAATCCACTGGGCACTGCGCCGATTTTCCTGAGTCTGACGCAGGGGCTGCCCGAGGCGTCGCGGTCGACGCTCGCCCGCAAGGTGGCTCTGAACGGCTTCATGCTGTTGATCGCCGCGATTTTTGTCGGGAACTACATCCTCGCGTTTTTCGGGCTATCCCTGCCGGTAGTGCAGGTGGGCGGCGGACTGATCGTGTTTTCCACCGGATGGCGGCTGCTGCAGAGCCACGGGGAGGAGAAGGCAGCGCGCAATCTCTCCATCGCGGAGGCGGACAAACGGGCGTTCTATCCTTTGACTCTGCCGCTCACCGTGGGCCCCGGCTCCATTTCGGTGGCGATCACGATCGGCGCGAACCATGCACAGGGGAGCGCGACGAATTTGACTGCGCTCGTGGCGGGGTCCGCCTTGGTGGCCCTGACGATCTATTTGAGCTACCGATTTGCGCAAGGCATCGCCAGGGCAGTGGGCGACGCAGCGATGAATGTAATCCTGCGTTTGTCGTCGTTCATTTTGGTTTGTATCGGCGTGCAGATTGTGTGGAACGGGGTGACGGCGCTGCTGAAGACCGCTCGGTAGGAGATGGGCCTCCGGATTGGGAAATGATAGAGCCATGTTCACCGACGTAGAACTTGAGGACCGGCTGTCCCGACCGTCCAACGCCGATATCGAAATGATTGCGTCACTGGAAGGCGACCTATTGATTCTGGGCGTGGGCGGAAAAATGGGCCCCAGCCTCGCTCGTCTCGCGCGCCGGGCCGCAGACCAAGCCGGTGCCAAACCGAAACGCATCATTGCCGTCGCCCGCTTCAGCAATCCAGCGCTGGCGGAGCAGTTGCAAGCCGTCGGCATCGAGCCGATTGCCAGTGACCTGCTGGAGCTGGGCGCGCTGGACCGTCTGCCTGACTGTCCCAACGTCATTTTCATGGCCGCACGAAAGTTCGGCACCACCGGCGCGGAACATCTCACCTGGGCGATGAACACCTACCTGCCGGGCCGCGTTGCCGAGCGGTTCCGAGACTCCCGCATCGTGGCATTTTCCACCGGCAACGTGTATCCCCTCCGTCAGGTGGCCGAGGGTGGTGCCACCGAGTCCACTCCGATTGCGCCGGTTGGCGAGTACGGGCAATCGGCACTCGGGCGGGAACGGCTGTTCACCTACGGGTCGCACACATGGGGAACACCGGTGTCGATCCTGCGCTTGAACTATGCGGTCGAAATGCGGTATGGGGTCCTGTCGGACATCGGTCGCGCCGTATTCGAGCGGCGGCCGGTGGATCTGCGGATGGGACTGGTGAACGTGATCTGGCAGCGCGACGCGAATTCCATATGCCTCCGGTCGCTAGCCTTTTGCTCGACACCGCCCAATGTGCTGAACGTGACGGGGCCGGAAACGCTGCCTGTGCGGTCGGTGGCATTGCACTTCGGGGAGATCTTCGGACTCCCGGTCGAATTCGACGGCGTGGAGTCCGGCATGGCGCTGCTAAACGACGCTTCCAAGGCGCACCGGTTGTTCGGCTACCCGTCTGTGACCGCTGCGGAGTTGATCGAGTGGACGGCGGATTGGATCCGGCAGGGCGGTGCCAGTCTGAACAAGCCCACTCATTTCGAAGCGCAGGACGGGAAATTCTAATGGACCTCGGCCTAAAATTACGGTCCGGCCTTGTGATTCCCGCGCACCCCCTTGCGCTGACCTCCGAGCGAAAGCTCGACGAGCGGCACCAGCGAGCGTTGACGCGCTACTATCTGGCGGCCGGAGCGGGCGGGATTGCGGTGGGTGTCCACACGACGCAATTTGCGATCCGCGATCCGGGGATTGGACTGCTCAGGCCGGTTTTGGAACTGGCAGCGGAGGAAACACACGGATCCGGTGTGGTCCGAATCGCCGGGGCATGCGGCGACACGCGCCAAGCGGTCGCGGAGTCGGAATTGGCCGCCGGCTTGGGGTATGATTGCGTCCTCCTCAGCATGGGGGCTGTGCGCACGGCACCGGTGCCGCAGTTGCTGGAACACGCGCGGCAAGTTGCCGGGGTGCTGCCTGTGATGGGATTTTACCTCCAGCCCGCAGTCGGTGGACGGGTACTCCCCTACAGTTTCTGGCGGGAATTCGCCGAGATTCCGAACGTGGTGGCGATCAAGATCGCCCCGTTCAACCGATACCAGACGCTGGATGTGGTGCGGGCGGTGTCGGAATCCGGCAGAGCGGAGGAGATCGCACTCTATACCGGCAACGACGACAATATCCTGCTCGATCTCTGGAGCAGCTTCGACTTGGGCTGCAAGCACGTGCGCATCGCCGGCGGACTGCTGGGACACTGGGCGGTCTGGACCCGGCGCGCGGTGGAACTGCTGAACCGGGCAAAAGCAGAGCCAATCACGCCGGAACTAGTCACCCTGTCGCACCAGGTCACGGACTCCAACGCTGCCCTGTTCGACCCGGCAAACCAGTTCCAAGGCTGCATCGCCGGGCTGCATGAGGTGCTTTGCCGACAAGGGTTGATGGCTGGAACATGGTGCTTGGACCCCAACGAAGGACTCTCACCCGGCCAAGCGGAGGAAATCGACAGGGTCTGCCGGTCGTACCCGTGGCTGACCGACGACAATTTCGTGGCAGAGAACCTGGCCGGGTGGCTTCAATGAACTAGTGGATCCTCCAGGCGGACGGCGGCGTCGGCCCCGAATGGAAGAATTTCTCCGGCGTCATCGCACCCTCCCGCTTGAAGAACATCCCGTCCTTCATCACCCAGCGGACGTCGCGCAGGGTATCGATATTTTCCAGCGGATTCTCCCTCACGGCGATCAGATCGGCCGCCATCCCCGGCTTGATCGGGCCCCGCTGGCCGTAGATGTCCGAAACTTGGTAGCCGTTCACGGTCATGATCTTGAGGATCTCCTTGGCCGGAATCTCGGCATCCTTCCAGCTCTTCAGGAAATCGATCACCACTTGGCCGCGCGTCATCCCGGGAATGTAGTAGTCGGCGTCGGTCGAAAACGCGAGCTTTACCTTGTGGGCGTAGGCGTTCTTGAGGCCGTCCTCCTGTTTCTTGTAGCGCTCCTTCGCCGCATCCGTCATTCCGGTGTGGTAATCCGAAAGCGGAGTTTCTGTTCCGACCCGCCAAATCCCCTTCTCCGCCATCAACCGGTGGGTTTTGTCGTCCAGGCCGCTGGAATGCTCAATCGACCAGATTCCAGCTTCGATCGCCCGCAACGCCCCGGCGTTCGTCTGCACGTGGCCGGCGACCTTTAGACCGGCCTTGGCAGCCTCGGAGATAAAGAGGCGAATCTCATCGGCGGTATACCCGTAGGGCTTGCAATCGACACAGATCTTGATCACCTTGGCCCCGTAGGCGATGTTGCGGCGAACGGCTTTCACGATCTCGTCGTTGGTGTCGGCATTCAGATACTCGGGGTACATCAGGTTTTCGCGTTCCGGCACGGGAGAGAACTGCCCGCCGAAGCCGCCGATGATAATGCCGGAGTTGATGATCGTGGGGCCCGGCACCCAGCCCTGCTCGATGGCCACCCGAAGCGCCGTATCCGCATAGTTGCCGTTGTTGCCGAGGTCGCGCACCAGGGTAAAACCGGCGGACATCATGGTGATGCCGTTCGAAACCGCCTGGATGGCACGGATCGCCGTCGAGTCGAGGACCGTTGTCAGGTAGTAGCTGTTGTTCTCCGGCAGCATCTTGTAGGTGAGGGCCAGGTGGTTGTGGGCATCCACCAATCCCTGGGTGACCCAGGATTTGGAAAGATCCACCACTTCCGCACCGGCAGGGATCGCTACGTTCGCACCCACGTCCGTGAACTTCCCGTTCTCCACGAGGACAATCTGGTTGTTGGCGACAGAGCCGGTTTCGGGATCGACCAAGTGTCCGACGCGGAGCGCGGTGACTTGTGCCGACAGGTTGAAGGAGAGCAGTGCCACTAGGAAAGCGAGTCGTGTGTTCATGGATATGTCCTTTTATTTAGTCTCGGGGAGTGCGAAAGCCACAATGCTGCTGCCGGACGGAGCGTCGTTCTTGCCGCCGCCGCAGACGATCACCACGTATTCCCTGCCCCCGATCTCGTAGACCGAAGGGGTGGCGTTCCCTGCCGCGGGAAGCACAGTCTCCCAAAGAAGCTTGCCGGTGAGCTTGTCAAAGGCGCGGAATTTCTTGTCGAACTTGGTGGCACCGATGAAAAGCAGTCCGCTCTTGGTCACCACGGGACCTCCGTAGTTGTCGCTGCCGGTATCCTTCATCCCTTTGGCGACCAGCTCCGGGTATTCGCCGAGCGGAATCCGCCAGCGGATCTCGCCCTTGTTCAGGTCGATGGCATTGAGGGTGCCCCAGGGCGGGGTGAGCGGCGGGTAGCCGTCGGGATCGCGCATCAGGATGTATCCCTCGTTGCGGTACTTCTGGAAGTTGGGATTTTTCGATGCCGCCGGGTCCACCGCGCCGGAGTCCTTGCCGGTCAGCAGAAAGTCGGCGATTTCGTCCGTGCCCTTCCCCAAGTGGCTGAAACCCGGCATCCTGCCCGTGCCCTCGTTGATGAATCGCACCAACTGTTGTTTCGTCCATTTGTCGCCGATGCCTACCAGCGATGGGAATGTCGGCGGCGTCCCCGTCCGGTCCTCCTTGTGGCAACTGGCGCAATTGTTGTTGTAGAGCGAGGTCGTGTCGTGGGTCACCATGCGGATAATCCACGGCTGCTCATTTTCGTTGACGTAGAGTAGGCCCGTCTCGGGGTCGTAGGCTGCGCCCCCCCATTCCGCACCGCCGTCGGTGCCGGGCATTAGAACAGTGCCCTTGGTGCTGGGGGGCGTGAACAGTCCGCCGGAATCCAGTTTCCGCAGCCATTCGAGCACAGCCGCGTGAGCTTCCGGGGTACGGTTGGTCACCATATCCTCAGTGAACGTCTGTCGCGTGAACGTGGGAGGCTTCACGGGAAAGGGCTGGGTCTCGGCAGCCTTTTCGCCGTCCAGAGTGGAGGCCGGGACCTTCTTATACTCGATGGGGAACAGGGGCGCACCTGTCTTGCGGTCGAGCAAAAAAACAAAACCAGTCTTGGCAATCTGGGCCACAGCGTCGACTTTTTTGCCGTTGCGGGTCACCGTGACGAGGCTGGGGGCGGCGGGGAAGTCCAGATCCCAAAGGTCGTGCTTTACGCCTTGAAAGTGCCAGACGCGTTTGCCGGTGCGGGCGTCCAAGGCAATAATGCAATCGGCGAAAAGGTTGTCGCCGAGCCGGTTGGCACCGTAGAAGTCAAACGACGCCGACCCCGTGGCGGCGAAGATCATGCCGAGTTTGGGGTCCACGCTGAGGCCAGCCCACGCGTTGGCGCCTCCACTGATCTTCCACGCCTCCTTCGGCCAGGTTTCGTAGCCGAATTCGCCGGGGTGGGGGATGGTGTGGAAGGTCCAGCGCATCTGGCCAGTGTGGACATCGTAGGCTCGAATATCGCCGGGAGCACCCGGCAAGGTTTCCGGGACCGACGACCCGAACACGATCATGTCCTCAAAAATCACGCCCGGACTGGAGGCGCTGACACTGAGAGCTTCGAAGGGACGGTCAAGGCCTTTGCGCAGGTCGATATGCCCGCCTTCTCCGAATTTCTGGATCGGTTGGCCGGTCTTTCGGTCGAGGCACCAAAGAAGGTTGCGGTAGGTGGCGAAAACACGGTCCTGATAGACCGTGACGCCGCGGTGGCGGAAGCGGCGCTGGATCGGCTCGCCGCGGCTGGCGTCGAAGTTCCAAACTTCACGTCCGGTGCGGGCATCCAGCGCGACGACGTGCATTTTGGGGGTGGTCGCGTACAGAATTCCATCGACGACGATGGGGTTACTCTGCATCTCGGAGTCCTTGAAAGCTTCGTGCGCGTCCCAAGTCCACGCCACCTGCAATTTCGAGACGTTGGCCGGGGTGATCTGGGAAAGTTCCGTGTAGCGGATGTTGTAGGGACCGCCGTTGACAGGCCACGGGGTGTCGGCCGCGAACAAGGGCGAAAGGAACAGGAGGCTGAGGACCGAGCGTCGCATGGGGGTGAATCGTATGATTGTCGCACCTGTGCGCCGGATTGTTTCGATTTCTAACGCTGGATCAACGACTGCAGCAGGGCGAAAGCCTCCTCCAGCCGTTGGGGCTTCTTCAATACGCCTGCGAACAGGTCCCCCAGCTTGGCGAATCGGGCCGGGGCAGTCTTTATGGTGAACTGCGAGGGATGCAGCCCGGACTTGACTTCATCCCACGCGAGCGGCGTCGACACGGGCGCACCTGGATGTGCACGCACTACGTACGGTGCCGAGATCGTCTTGGCGCTGGCAATCTGCATCCAGTCGAAGTAGACCCGGTCCTTTTCACGCTTGTCGACGGCACGCGGGGTGGTGAAAAGCTTGGGATACTCGGCCGCTAGCAGGCGCGCGATAATCTCGGCAAATGCGCGCGCCGTCTCAAACGCGTACACCGGCTC
>CAIYDY010000333.1 GCA_903925015.1 uncultured Acidobacteriia bacterium | reverse complement strand
GGGAATATGTGTTGGTCTTGGCTGCTTGTTGCTGGCCGCCTGCCATAAGCCGATACCACCCCGCGTCATCGTGCTCGGCGTGGACGGCATGGACCCTGGCTTTGTCCAACGCAACTGGGCGGATCTTCCAAATCTCGACCGTCTCCGCCATCTGGGCGGATTTTCGCCGCTCGCCACTACCACGCCGCCGCAGAGCCCGGTCGCCTGGTCCACCTTCATCACCGGTCTCGATCCAGCGGACCACGGGATTCTGGATTTCGTCCACCGTGATCCGACCACCCACCAGCCCTATCTTTCGACAACCCGCACCATCGAGCCCAGATTCACGCTGCCCCTGGGTCCCTACTCCATGCCGCTTTCCGGCGCGCGCATCGAATCGCTACGCAAGGGGAAGGCCTTCTGGGAGACGTTGGACGAGCGAGGCATCCCGGTCACTGTCATCAGGATGCCGGCCAACTACCCTCCGCTGCATGCCGGTCGTGAGATTTCCGGAATGGGCTCACCAGATCTCATGGGCACGCAGGGCACATTCTCGTTCTACACGGATGACCCGGCGGAAATCACAAGGTCGGTGCCGGGCGGGAGCATCCGAAAGGTGGAACTGGCCAACGGGCATGCGGAATTGGAGTTATCTGGTCCCCCGAACCCGTTGCGCCGGGACACGGCCAACACCGCAATCCGCATTTCGGTCGATGTGGACAGGGAACGCGCCGGAGCGGTTTTTGAAGTTGGGGGACGGCGGCGGATTTTGATGCAGGGGGAGTGGTCGGACTGGATTCCGGTGGAATTCCGGTTTGCCGGGCCCTTCGCCAAGGCCAGGGGTATGGTTCGCATCTTTGCCCAACAGTTGCGCGGCGGTTTCCACGTCTACGTGTCGCCGGTGAATATCGATCCGCTGGACCCGGCCCTGCCCATTTCCCATCCGCCATCGTTCGCTGCGGAATTCGGGCGATTTTTCACCCTAGGCATCCCGGAGGACACTGCTGCGTTGCGCCAAGGCGTCTTCACCCTGCCGGACTTCATCCGGCAGTCCCGCCTAGTGTTGGATGGCGAACGCCGGATGTTGCGGCAGTCGCTCGACAACTTCCACGGCGGATTCCTCTTCTTTTACTTCTCCTCCGTGGACCAGGCATCCCATATATTGTGGGGTCGGCATGATGCGGAATTGCTTGCGGTTTACAAGGCAGTCGACGCCTCCATCGGAGAGACAATGGCGCGGGAACCGGGTGCAAAATTGATCGTCATGTCCGACCACGGTTTTACCAGTTTTGACCGCGCAGTGAATCTGAATGCGGCGTTATCCGGAACGGGGGCCTCGGCTATGGGTCTGAACGGGGTCTATCTGGACGGGGCCGACAGCGCCGCTGTGCATGGTCGGCTGTTGGAATTGCGTGATCCCGAGACCGGTTCGCAAGTTGTCACATCGGTTTCGAAAGGTGCAAAGCCCGGTCCTGACTTGATTGTCGGCTATGCCCCGGGCTATCGTGCTTCCTGGCGGACCGGCCTTGGTGAAACTGCCCCGTTTGTATTCGAAACCAACGCGGACGCTTGGGAGGCGGACCATTGCGTCGAAGCGGCCTCGGTGTCCGGCATCCTTGTAACAAGCTTCGGACCGGTTCCGTCCGGCCAATCGCTGAAAACGCTGTCCGGGCTGATTATGTCCCTATTCCGCTGATCTATTCCGGTGGTAATGATGTAATGGAGACCTGAGCCGATGATCGATCTGAGAAGCGACACCGTTACCCGCCCCACGCCCGCCATGCGCCAGGCCATCTTCGAAGCCGAAGTTGGCGACGACGTTTACCAGGAGGACCCCACCGTCAACAGGCTGGAGCAGCGCGCGGCCCAAGTTACGGGCAAGGAGGCCGCCATCTTCCTGCCGACCGGTACGATGGGCAACACCATCGGTATCAAGCTTCTGACCGAGCACGGCCAGGAAGTGGTAGCCGATTCCCGGTCCCACATCATGGACTGGGAGCTTTCCATGCTGGCCTGGTTTACCGGCTGTCTCATCCGCTCCGTTCCGACCGACGACGGAATTCTCACTTGGGAGGCCATCAAATCGGTTGTCAAACCGGTTGGTCCGCACTGGGCCCCAACCGGCGTTGTTGAAATCGAAAATACTCACAACATGGCGGGTGGAAGGATTTATCCCCAGGCCGTGATCGACGAGATCTGCGAAGAAGCCCACGCGCGGGGTGTGGCCGTACACATGGACGGTGCCCGTTTGTTCAATGCAGCCGAAGGTTGCGGCTTGCCCGTCGCCAGGATCGTCCGCGACGTCGACACCGTGACATTCTGTCTTTCGAAAGCTCTCGGCGCGCCGGTGGGAT
>CAIYDY010000332.1 GCA_903925015.1 uncultured Acidobacteriia bacterium | reverse complement strand
GAATCAATGATGGCGGTTTGGGCGAGGATGCCGTGGCGGAGGGAGTTCCTGGCGGAGATAGCCTTGCCTTCGGGGGTGACGGGGCCACGGGATTTGGCACCGTTGGCGCGGGAGGCGGCGATTTGGGCTTCGGATCTTGGCTTGGGGGTTTGGGTGGTGTTGGCTTGGTTCGTGTGTTCCATCGCGCGACCATGCTAGCCGGGCGGGGGTGGGAAAACGAACTTCGGGGATTGTGTACTACGGTTGTGGGATGAGCTGTTTGGGTTTTGGTTTGTTGGGGTTGGGGGAAATTTCAAATTGTTGGAAATTTTTGTGACTATGGTTCGCAGCGGTAACGGGCGGCCAAACCGAAGAGAGACATGTTGTCCGTGACAGCGTCGTGGGGGATGAGGACGTAGGTCCAATGCTTCCCGCCGTAGGTGGCGGCGTGGTCGCTGGCGCGTTTGCACCAGAGGACTGCGGCGTCGCGTTTGGCCAAGACGTCGGGGTCGGTCATTTGGTTGGCGGCCTTGGTTTCGAGCATGTAGATGGCGTCCTGAGTTTCTGCGACGAAGTCGGGCTGGTAGTCGGAGTGGTCCGCCCCGATTCGATAGAAGAGCTGGAACTGGCCCTTGACGGGTTTGAACCATTTGGCGTGTTCGCGTTCGAGGATCACGGCCATCCGGCGCTCGGTGTCGGAATGGAACTTTTCGACCGAGTACAAGCAGTGCTCGAAGCCTCCGAACAGGTACTTGGCCATGTTGGACTTGTCCTGCGGGGACACGTGGAAGTCCTGAACGGGGTCCGCGCCGTCCGCAGTGTAGGCGCTGCTCTTCAGTTCGGAGAAACCGCTTCGCACTTCAACGACGTAGCCGGGGGCTTCTTCCCAGAAGTGCTTCTGCATCTGGGCATGGATGGCTTTGGCGATCTCCTTCTGGTGGCACCGGAGGACGCGGCGGGCGTCTTCCTCGGAGAGATAGCCGAGGAAGTGGCGGACGGTTTGTCCGGCCAAGTCATACAGGAGTTCCGAGTGGTCGTCGTAGGAGATGTCGTTGAAATCGACCAGGCCGCTAACGACATAGTCTTCCAAGCGGTGCTCCCGCCCGCCACCTACGCCGACGCGCAGGATTTCCCTTTCCCCGGTGCGGAGGTGCTGGACCCAGAGATCCTCCGAAACCGGCGGGTAGTTCATGTTCAGTTCGAGGTTGAACGGATGGAAGCCGCATTTCACCTCGCCAGTGGGGAGGACCACGATGCGGGGGATGCTGATGGTCTGGCGTTCCACCAACGCGGAGGTCTTGGCAACTACGGCGGCAATGTCCGGTTTTTCGACGACGCCTTCGAGTGTCAGTTGGACGGGCTGGTAGCGGGCCATGACGGCCTTGGTGATTTCCGCCTGCACTTCGGGTTTGGCCAAGTGCGCCGCGCTGGGCACCAAGCCGGGGCGTCGCTCGAGCTGGCGGATTACGTCCCTGGTGATTTGGGCGATCTCCTGTTCGTCCTTGCGGGCGAAGGCGGGGGGAAGGATAGCTCCGGCGACAAAAGTGTCGGTCGTTGTCCGGTCCGGCTGGATGCCGAGCAGGGAATCGAGCTTCGGGGGCGAGACGACGGTCCTGGGTCTTTGCGCCAGTTCGGACGGGTCCATGACGATGGACTTGAGACGAATGGCGGAATCCGATCTATTGGCCTCGTCCACAATTTCCTGGAATTTGTCGTGGGCGACGATGTTCAGCGTGTCCACGGTAGATACGCCCGTGCGCTTGCCGTACGGGAGACGGAGGCCGCGGCCGATGGACTGTTCAATCAGCACACGTGCGTTCGCAGCACGGAGTGGGACGATGGTGTAGAGGTTGGTGACGTCCCAGCCTTCCTTGAGCATGTTGACGTGGATGACGATTTCCGTGGGGGAGTCCGATCTCTCGACCTCCAACAGGCTTGTGATCATCTTTTCTTCGTCCGCGCCGGTCTGGCTGGAATCCACCTGGATGGCCTTGCCACGATAGCGGCCTTCGAAAAGGTCGGACTCCACGCGCTCCAATAGCTGGCGGGCGTGGGTGGTGTCGCGGGCGATGACCAGGATGAAGGGCTTGACGACGGGATTGCCGGTCTGGCGGGAGTAGGTATCGAACTCCACCTTGATCCGCTCATGGAGGCGGATGCCGTCTTCGAGTTTCATCTGCTCGATGGCCTCGGTGGACATTCCAGCAGGGTTGAAGTCCTTGCGGGTGACGACGGCGGGCTCCTTGACAAAGCCGTCCGCCAAGGCCTGGCTAAGCGGGTAGTCGTAGATGATGTTCTTGAAACGGATCGGGCCCTTCGGGCCTTCGACGATAGGGGTAGCGGTCAGCTCCAAGCCGATCACCGGTTTCAGTTCGTTGATAGCTTTGACACCGGCGGAGGCGCGGTAGCGGTGGGACTCGTCCATCAGGAGGACCAAGTCCGGGAGCGCTGCGAGGTATGAGAAATAGCTTTCGCCAATATACTCGGAAAGGCGCTTGACGCGGGGCGACTTGCCACCGCGAACCTCGGAGTTGATTTTGGAGATGTTGAAGATGTTGATCTTGCAGCGGAGCTGCTGGTCGAAGAGCGTACCCGCCATCGATTCGTAGTTGTCACCGGTGATGATGGCCGGGGCGTCCGTGGCGAATTCCGAAATGCCCTTGAAGACGTACTTGGGGGTGTTGGGCGTGAAGTCGGCGATGAGTTTGTTGTAGATGGTGAGGTTGGGGGCCAGCACGAAGAAGTTCTTCACGCCGTGGGCGAGGTGCAGGTAGCTGATGAACGCGCCCATGAGGCGGGTCTTTCCGACGCCGGTGGCGAGGGCGAAGCAGAGCGAGGGGAAGTCGCGTTCGAAGTCTGTGACGGTGGGGAATTCGCTGCGGATTGCGGCGAGGGCGGCCTGCACGTCCGGGTTTTTCTGCGGAGGTGCAATCTCGGTGATGCGGTCCAGGATCTCCAGCGAGTGGCGCTGGGGTGGGCGGAGGCTGAGGCGTCCGGCGACGGCATTGACGTGGCGATTCATGGTTCCTTTACGTGTTCCCCGTTGTCCGACTAGGCGACTTCCAGGAGTTCGACAGCCGCGGCATGCGATGGCTCTGGAATTGGGTCGCCGTCTTCACGGAGTCCCCGCAAGTGGAATTCAATAGCGCCCCGCATCTGTTCCCGCGTCTCATTGAGAGTGCGGCCTGTAGCGATGCACCCCGGAAGGTCTGGCGCGTACGCACTAAACCCTGTGGCGTTGTCTCCTTCGAAGATGACTTCGTATCTTGGGGTGTTCATGGCTTTAGTCCTGCCTGGATTTGGATTGTTCTCAATGTCTTCGGCTTGATCTCATCCGATTCATGGCCGCTGATGGTTACCTTGCCCGGCTTTGCTGGATGCACAAACTGGCGGTGGCTGCCTTCCTGGTTCTTCAGGAGCCAGCCATCCTGCCTCAATGTCTTCAGCATGTCACGAACCTTCATTTCATTGCCCGCTTTCGGGGTTTGGTGGGGGGCGGTGAAAACAGATGGGCTTCGCGGCGGAGTTCGTCGGCCAGTTCCGCTTCCGTGGGGAGGTGGAGCTGGTAGCGCGAGGCGAAGATCGTCTGCTCCTGTTGTTCGCCGAGGGTGTAGCGGACTACGGCGTCGTTCTTGTTGGATGCGAGGATCAGGCCGATGGTGGGGTTGTCGCCTTCGGTTCGGCGTTCGCGGTCGAAGTAGTTGACGTAGAACTGCATTTGTCCCAAGTCCTGGTGCGTGAGCTTGCCGACTTTGAGGTCTATCAGGACGTAGCACTTGAGGATAGCGTGGTAGAAGAAGAGGTCGATGTAGAAGTGGTCGCCGTCGAGAGTGAGGCGCTGCTGCCGGGCCACGAAGGCGAAGCCTCTGCCGAGTTCCAGGAGGAAGGTTTGCAGGTTGTTGATGAGGGCCTGTTCCAAGTTGGTTTCGACCAGGCGCTCGGACTCCGGGAGGCCGAGGAATTCGATCACGACGGGGTCTTTGAAGATGTCGGCGGGCTCGGAGACGGCGAGACCTTCGGAAGCGAGTTTCAGGAGGGAGGACTTGCTGCGGCTTTTGGCAAGGCGCTCGTACAGTACGCTGTCGATCTGGCGTTCGAGTTCGCGGGCGGACCAAGCTTGGCGGGCGGATTCGATTTCATAGAAGGCTCGGGCTTCGGGGCGGGCTACGCGCAGGAGGGTACGGTAATGGGTCCAGGAAAGGTTGGGGTTGAGCTGGCCTGGCTGCCACGATGGAGGCGCGGAAAAGGAGGTCCCGTCTGTATCTGTTTGATTCTTTGATGGTTGCGCAGATTTTTTACGCAGTGCGTAAAAAATGTCGGAGTTGTCCTGGGTGCCTACGAGCTGTGCTTGCGGCGGGGCGTCTTGTATCAGGTTCTGGTATAGCAAGTAGAACCGCTTCATGAGGGCCAAGTTCAGGGCGGAATAGCCTGTTCCGAAGTCGGTGCGGAGACGTTCTGCCAGCATGGCGATGATCCGCTCGCCGTACTCGGCGCGTTCCTCGCCCCGTTGTTCCTCTTCTACGATCTCGCGGCCGACCAGCCAGTTGCTGACGACTTGTGCGGTGTTGACGGAGCGGGCGGCAGTTGTGCGGGCGGATTCCACGATTTGGCGGACGCGACCGTAGAGGGCATCGCGGGTGGGGGTAAGTGCTGGACGGGTGGCAGACTTGCGGGGTCTGGGCGTCATGCTTCCCATTTTCCTTTGGCTTGTTGGGGTTGGGAAGATTCTCCACGCAGTGCGTGGAGAATTGGGGTGGATGGGGCTCGCAGGCAGAGTCCGCGCCTTGCGGGCGCGTGCGGATGTCGGCGACATCCGCGCAGGCTACCAGCCTGCCCCACAACGGACAGAAGGTCGGTGGGGGTCATTGGTCGTCGTCCTCGTCGAAGAGGCCTTGCTGGCCTTTCTTCGGGGGGGCTTTGGGGAGGTTTTCGACGCGGAGGCTGTAGTCGTCGTGGCCCCACTCGCAGCGGGCGAGGACGTGGGTGGGGATCTTCTTGACGGTGAGGTTGGGGTACTGGTCGGCACGGCCCCGGAAGGCATTGCAGAGGACGAGGAGGCTGCGCTCGGGCCCGACTTCGTCGTTCAGTTCCAGGAGTTGTTCGTGGCTAAGGTTGGCGGTGGTCGCGTACAGGTAGTCGCGCTCGGTGGAGCGGCCGTGCTGCCAGTAGACGGTGTCGCTGGGGTTGTAGGTGAAGCCTTCCAGCTTGCAGAGGGCTTCGGCGAGCATGGGGGCGTTGTATTCCTTGCTGATGACCCAGTTTCCCCACTTGTCCTGTTCGAGGAGGGAGGGGGCGAGTTTGAAGTAGCGGAAGCCGCCGCCGCCTTTCCATTGGACGGATTCGGTGATGCCGCCGGGGTCCTGTCCGTCGATGACTTTCTTGAGGCGGGGGATGATGTGGGTGTGGCAGTGCTCGCCGAGTTCGACCATGATCCAGCGGCGTCCCATTTTGTGGGCTACGGCTCCGGTGGTGCCGGAGCCTCCGAAGGAGTCTAGGACTAGGTCGCCGGGGTTGGTGGCGATATGCAGTATTCGGTGGAGGAGTGGTTCTGGTTTCGGCGTGGCGAAGGGCTCAATTTCTGGAAGTAATTTGCGAAGATGGTCGCGTTTTGCGTCTTGGTTGGTGCCGACCTCTTCGCCAGGCCACCATGTTCTCGGGACAACACCCTGCTGTACTTTGTCCAAATAGCGCTTTATCACGGGCATGCTGTCGCCCTTTGCTCCGAAATACGCTCGACCTTCAGCTCGTGCAAGCTCGAAGCTCTCGTTAGAAAATCGCCAGTAGTTGCCCTTGGGAGGAACCACAGACCGCCCGGAAGGTAAAGTTATCGGGAACCTGGAATTGTCAGATCCACTCTTAGCCGTCCCATTGTCACCTTGCAGCCATGGACCTCTCGGATCGTTGTCAGGATTGCGGTACCGTGCTTCTTGTGCTTCGGTCCGTGGCAGGAGATTACGGGTGTATCGCCAGTTCTGTTTGTCCCGTGCATAGACCAATACATGATCGTGGGCTGAGGATATGTCCGTGTCTCCGCGCCGCCCCAGATCCTTCTCCCAAGCAATCGAGCAGATGAAATTTGCTCTCCCGAAGACCTCGTCACAGAGAACCTTCAAATAGTGGCATTCAGTGTCGTCAATCGTGATCCAGATCGATCCATCGTCCGCTAACAGTTGTCGGAGTATCTCAAGTCGATCTCTGATGAGCGAGAGCCAAATCGAATGCTCGACACCGTCATCATAGTGCTCAAACGCCGACCCGGTATTGTACGGAGGGTCAATGAAGACGCACTTCACCTTGCCCGCGAACTCCTGCTCCAGAGCTTTCAGCGCCAAGAGGTTGTCGCCGAAGATGAGGCGGTTGTCGAACTGGTCGTTCTTCCCCAGACGGTGTGCGGCGTGGTAGGACCTGTCCGGGTCCTCCAAGAGGATGCGGGGTTCCAGCTTGGGCCGGATTTCCTTGCCGATCCACGTCAACTCAAGTTTTTGGTTTCCGGCCATGTCCTATTGTCCCTTGCTCGCAATTCGCCCCAACATTAGCCTGCGAAGCTGTTGGCAGTGGGTTGCAGAGCCAAAAACCGCCCTGAACGGTAGATGGCATTCCCAGCCCCCGTCCGCGCTAGCGACGACGAATCCTTGCTCAGCGCAGACGGACCACAGCGTCTCCGCATATTCCTGTGCCCTGTCTGCCAGCACCGATACCTCTTCCTGCGTTAGTGTAATCGACTCGCCCAGCTGGGGCCGAATGAGGAGGAATAGAAGGTTCGTGATCAGCCACAGTGAGTTCTCAAAGAACTGCTTGCGAACGCCAGCCTCGCCGTTCTTCAGCGCTTGGCGTATGGCTCGTTGCGATTGGACTGCTCTCCACACTGCACGCGCGGACAATTCTGGCGGGAATAGCATGGAGTACCAAGCCCCTTTGCCTGGATCGTCCTTCTCTGGACCGTCTTTCTCTGTACTGTCCTTCTCGATTTCCATCGACCATAGTGATTTTCTATTTGAAAGGAGTCGCGCGCATGCATCAGGGGCGCGCTTCTGCATCAGGCATGCACACGCCGTGGTTGCCTCCGCCAGAGTAAAAGTGTTTCCTCGAGAAACCGAGGACTCATTGCCGTCCTTGTAGCGGTATGTCACACCTGAGACCCGAAGGTGCCGCGCAATTCGCTCTTGCTCCGGGTCCAATGCGACCAAATCCCGCGTTCCAATTTGGTTCTGAAAGTTGGTGCTCTTGGTTACCAGCTTCGCAAAGTCTGGATCCGAGCAGCGCGCTAGGGAGATCAGCTTTACGAAGACGAATCCACCTTGGCCACAGTGAGGCGAATCTGCCAGCACTTTCGCGACCGAGCCGAGGGTCTGTGCCCCATTGACAATGCAAAGGTTGTTGGCAGTGACGCGCTTTTCCTCGAGTTTCCCGCGGTCGGCGTTGTGGACTCTAAAGCTGTCACAGTATGCGGTCAGGCCATTATTGAGGTAGAAAAAGTGTTCCGGCTGGTCACGGACGGTTCTGCTGATCTGCTCATTTACCTGGGTATTTCCTTTGTAGCTTCTAATGTTGGATTCGACCAATTCATCGCCATGTCGCGAATAGAGGGCAGCAAGTTCGCTCAGGGCGACCATCCCGTAAATGGTTTCGTAGGGCTGGGTGACCCATCCAGGAGTTCTGATCTTCAACTCAACCGCTGCAACCCCCGGCCTCCGGTTTGCAGACGTGATCCAGTCGTGGATGGTAGTCAGATTGCAAAACTTGACCTCAAAATAGTCATCGGTAATCGAAAACCGGCTTCGGAGATCCTCGAACATTCGTCGACGATCCTCTGAAACGAGGTTGGCCCCCGAATAACACAAGACCGCACGCACGACGAGGGAACGATCGTTTAGCGCCGAGGCCACCCTTGGGATCAGCGCCGCCCACGTACGGTTCCGGGCGAAGGCCTCGAAGTGGCCCTGAAGAAGGGACTCCAAACCCATCTTAAACTTCGCCACATCTGCGAGCCCCGGCTCGCCTGTGCCATCCTGATGGAACTTTGATTGCAGCACCCAAAGGACGTGGATCGATTCTGAATAGTGAATCGCATCAATGCCGCCATCCCCACTGCCGTCGACAACAGCGGCCACCGCTTCTGAATCTTGGCACCCAGAAAGCATCTCAATTGTGAATGCCGCGAGAGCACGAGAGAGGAAGTTGGCCTCCCGGTCATCGGATTTGCCCCCGCCCTCGCGCAATATCCCTGTGTATTTGGCGCGAAGCCGATCGCGGAGGTGGACGATCTCAATCGGGGCAAGCTTATTCGGACCGTTCATTCCACCCTCCATCGAATCGCGAACAAGCGCGTCGTTGAACTCAATTGGGCCAACTTCGATTCAATCTTGGCGATCAGCCCCTCGCGCTGCCGGTCGACAGCGTCTTGGGCGTCGAACAAGGAGCGTCGCCTGTCACTCCTTTGTTGCTCGAGCGTCTTGACCTGCTTTTGGCCGTGCAACTTCTCCTGCAAGGTGAGAGCCGTCGTCGCGGCGCGGCGGGCTTCCTTGATCTGGCGGTCGAGCTCCTTGATTTCGCGCTCCAAGCCCACCTTCAGGTCGTCGGCCCAGCCGTCCAGTTTCTCGGCCTCGGCCTCGAAGAAGCGGTTGTTGCGTTCCGTGATGTCTCTGTGGAGGGTGGCGATTCGGGCTGCGGCCTGGTCCGCGAGCGTTTCCGCAGGGCTGGTGCCCGCTGCGACAGTCCCGGCGACCCGACCGGGCAGGCGGAGTAGGCGGGTGGACGTCTCCTCGTCGAGGACGTCGTCCGCGTCGGTGACGGCGGACCAGATCAGGTGGTCCTCGGTTTGGTCGAGCGCGGCTACGGTGAGGATGGAAAGTTCCAGCCAGCCGGATTGGCCGACGAGGGGGTGGAGGATGGTGACCTTGCCTTCATAGCCGGTGTAGTCGAAAAGGACTTCTGCAGGTGGCAGGTCGCGGGCCTTGGCGCGGTCGAGCATGGCTTCGGCCAAGGGGTGGCTGAGGCGGAACAGGTGGGCGTCGCCGGTGCCGCGCAGTTCGTAGGGGCCGAGGGGGAAATGCTGGCCGGAGAACGGGTTGGCGGTGAGGCGGAAGGCGGTGTCCTGAGCGAACTCGGCGCAACCGGCGAGTTCGTGGCGGGCCAGTTCCATGAGGAGTTGATCGAAGCGGGTGAGGGCCTCGATGGAGGCCTTGTCGCGGATGATGAGCTTTTCACGGACCTCGTCGTCGAAGTTTTCGAGCAGCTTGCGGCGGGTGCTTGTCATCGCCTCATTGATTTCGAGGGAGAGTTCCGACTGGAGCTGGTCGAAGGCGGCCTGGATTTCCTCCGGCTTGCGGCTGCGCTGGTAGATTTCGGCGATGCGCTTTTCGAAGTCGACGCCGGATTCGATGGCACCGAGGACTTCGTCGGAGGCACCGAAGATGCCTTCGAAGAGCTGGAATTTTTCGGAGAGGAGTTGGAAGACGCGGTTGTCGGCGGCGTTCTGGCGGTTGACGAAGTTGACGACCACGACGTCGTGCTTTTGGCCGTAGCGGTGGCAACGGCCGATGCGCTGTTCGATGCGCTGGGGGTTCCACGGGAGGTCGTAGTTGACGACGAGGGAGCAGAACTGGAGGTTGATGCCTTCGGCCCCGGCCTCGGTGGCGATCATGATGCGGCCTTCGTCGCGGAAATAGTCGACGAGGGCGGAGCGCATGTCGGCTGTGCGGGAGCCGGTGACGCGGTCGGAGCCCTTGTGGCGCTGGAGCCAGGCGGAGTAGATGGCTTTGGAGCCGTCGTCGGTATTGGACCCGTTGAAGAGGACGATGCCCTGGGAGAAGGGGGAGTCGGCGAGGAGGCGGAGGAGGTAGGCCTGGGTGCGGCGGGATTCGGTGAAGATGATGGCCTTTTCGCGGGCGCCGATTTCACGGGCCTTGTTGAAGGCGATGACGAGGGCTTTGAGGAGGGCGCGGCCTTTGGCGTTGTGGTCGATGGAGCGGGCGAGCTGGGCGAAGTCGTCGAGGTCGGCGATTTCGCGTTGGAGGGCGAGGCGGTCGGAGTCGGAGAGGGGTTGGTTGTCGTCTTCGGGGGTGGCGGCGTCGATTAGGTCGGTGGCGGCTTCCTCGATTGGGTCATCGGCGGCGATAGTTTCGTCGGCGGTTTCGTCGAGGGCTTCGTAGTCTTCGGCGAGGGTAGATTGGAGGGGGGTGGGGGATTCGGTTCTGGCCGCCTGGAAAGGCGGCTGCAGCCAAGAATGGCTGCCCCACACGGAGGGCTGGTTGGATTCAGTGGCAGTGTTGGACGGGTTCGTGACAGATGATGCGGGTGGATCGGAGGCGGCGAGTTTGGCTTTTAGGCGGTTGGACATCGCGGTGAGGGCACCGGCGATGGCGAAGGTGGAGGAGGCGAGGAGTTTGCGGAGAACCAGTGTCAGAAGTGCGCGCTGGCCGGAGGGGAGGGCTTGCAGGTTTTCACGCTGGAGGTAGTGGGAGACGAGGAAGTAGAGGCGGCTTTCGCCTTCGTCGGGGGTGAAGTCCTCCACCAGCGGGAGTCGCTTGGTGTAGGAGATGTAGGTGGTGACTTGACGGCGGAGTGTGCGGTGGCAGACGGGTTTGAGTCGGGACTTGAGGGTGTCAAAGACCTGCTGCTGGGTGAGGTTGGCGAATTGTTCGCGGAAACTCTTGAGGTCACCGAAAGTGTGGGCATCGACGAAGCTCACCAGTCCGTAGAGTTCGAGGAGCGAGTTTTGCAGCGGCGTGGCGGTGAGGAGCAGCTTGCGGGTTGGTTCGAGGGCGTTTTTGAGGGCGTTGGCGATGACGTTGTTGGGCTTGTAGACATTGCGGAGGCGGTGGGCCTCGTCGATGACTGCAATGTCCCAAGGGATTTTGGCGATCTCGACGGCGCGGAAGCGGGCGAACTGGTAGGAACAGATGATGATTTCCGGAGCCTCGAACGGGTGCGGGTCGCCCGACTTGACGGCGGCGTTGTAGGAGCGGCCTTCGAGGATGCGGCAGGGGAGGAAGAACTTGTCGGAGAGTTCCTGATGCCACTGCTTGCGGAGGTTGGAGGGGGTGATGACGAGGATGCGGCGTTTGCGTTCGGCCCACTTCTGGGAGATGATGAGGCCGGCTTCGATGGTTTTTCCGAGGCCGACTTCGTCGGCGAGGATGGCCCCTTTGGCGAGGGGCGACTGGAAGGCGAACAGGGCGGCGTCGACCTGGTGGGGGTTGAGGTCGACCTGGGCGCTGGCGATGGCACCGGCGAGTCGCTCGACGGTGCCGGAGGGCGAGCGTTTGGTTAGTTCCCAGGCGAAGTATTTCGCGTGGTACGGGGTGAGGGCGGTCATGACTGCGGGAGGCGGCTTGGGCGGACGCGGGGAATCGGGAGTTGTTTGGGAGGGCGGCGGTGGGTGCCGGGGAAATGGGCGGGCATTCGGTGAATTATCGTTGCAACCATGATACGCCGGAAGGTGTG
>CAIYDY010000331.1 GCA_903925015.1 uncultured Acidobacteriia bacterium | reverse complement strand
TTTTCCGCTGCCGGAGCCGACGGATGGGGCGGCACTGGTCCGAATCAGTTGCGCGACCATCTGCGGCAGCGACCTCCATTCCTACTTCGGGCGGCGTCCTGCACCAGTGCCGAGTGTACTGGGGCATGAAATGGTGGGTCGGATTTGCGCATTGGGCCAGGGCGGCGTGGTCGATTTCGACGGTCGGGCGCTGGCGGTGGGCGATCCGGTGACGTGGTCCATGGTCTGGACTTGCGGCTCGTGCTTCTACTGCGAACGGGGGCCAAGACCCAAGTGCGAGCGTCTGATGAAGTTCGGCCATGAACGCATCGGGACAGATGGCATCGGGAAGGCCTCGGACTTGGTGGGTGGATTTGCGGAGCATTGCCTGCTCCCCGCAGGGACGGCGATTTTCCGGATACCGGACGGCGTACCGGACCTGGTGGCGGCACCAGCCAACTGCGCAACGGCGACCGTAGCGGCTGTCCTGCGGCATGCTGGGGAATTGAAGGGTGCCACAGTCGTGGTGGTTGGCGCTGGCATGCTTGGGTTGACGGCATGCGCGATGGCGTCTGCCGATGGGGCTGCGCAGATCATTGCGGTCGAGACCGATCCGGCCCGTCGGGAAATGGCCCGTAGTTTCGGGGCCTCCGCTGTCTTGGACGGATGCTTGCCCACAACGGAACTGAGGAGCCAGGTGGCGGAGTTGACCGGTGGCCGCGGGGCGGAGGTGGTGATGGAGTTTTCCGGCATGTCCGAGGCCGTGGAAGCCGGGTTTGAGCTTCTGCGGCACGGCGGGCGGATGATGCTGGCGGGATCGACTTTTCCGGCGCGCGGGGTGTCCATATCGGCGGAGCAAGTTGTTCGGCGAATGATTCGCCTCCAAGGTGTTTACAACTACGAGCCACGTGATTTGGGCCGGGCACTCGAGTTTCTCGCTGCTTTCGGCGACCGCTTCCCGTTCGCGACGCTTGTTGGGCGGAGTTTTCCACTGGAACAGGTCCAGGAGGCCTTCGAGTATGCGGACCGGGAGCGGCCATTCCGGGTTGCTGTGCTCCCGGAGACTGGCTATTCGATGTAGGGCTTCACGGAACCGGCCTTGGGAGAGAAGTATTCCCCAAACAGGTTCGGTTGAAGGCTTTTGAGCCCGGAAACGACGGCGGCGGCGTTCAGTTCGGCCCCTGCACGGCTGGTGTGGGTGTGGGGGTCGGCGAACATCAGGTCAACTTTTTCGGCCCCCAGCTGGTCGTATTGGCGGGCGATGATCTCGTTTAGGTCCAGAAACGGTGTGTGTTCCTCGCGGGCGATCTCGGCTGCCCATTTGCCGAAGGTCTCGGAATCCCTGGAGATCCGACCATCCTTCCAGATCTTTCGCGGCACCAGCGAGCATACAATCGGTACTGCCCCCTTCGCGCGGGCTTCGGCAATGTACTGGCGAAGGTACCAGCCGTAGGTGTGGACCGTTTCCTTCGTACCATCCTTGTTGACGATTTCCGAAGTCTCGGAACCGGTGCCTTTTAGCGATGTGCGGTAGCCCTGCGGCCCGTCCAGCGCACCATTGTCGTTATGGCCGAACTGCATCAGGACATAGTCGCCGGGCTTGACCATTGCGAGGGCCTTCTCCCAATAGATTCCGGTGTAGAAGGTGCGGCTGCTAAGTCCACCGACGGAGCGGTTAACCACGTTGATCGTGGCGGCGTCGAAGAAATCGAAGAGGGGGTCGCCCCAGCCCCATTGGCCCCCCGCACCGTCGCCATGGCCATTGCGCACTGTGGAATCGCCAATCAGCAGCAGCGTCGGGAGCTTGGGGTCGGCGGGCGACGGCAGGTGCAGGTTTGCCAGCGAAACGGCGGCGGAAATGGCGTCGCCCTTGGCCGAAACCCATGCAACAGTCGCGGACTTGATGCCTTTGAGGGCTGCGACAACCAAGCGCGCGTTCACGTCCGCACCTTCAGGACTAGTGTGGGTATGGTCGACGGGGAAGTATTCACTGACTTTTTTCTCTCCCAGCTTCTCAAAGTGGTCGGCGTTGATGTTGCTGAAGTCGGCGAAGGGCACTTTTTCGGATTCAGCGACGGCAAGCGACCATTTGCCGAACTGCCCGAGTTCACGCTCGATGTGGCCGTCCTTCCAGATGTTGCGTACTGTGGGGGAAAGGAGGATCGGGTGTGCCTTCTTGGCCTTGGCGTCGGCGATAAATTTGCGGAGGTACCAGCCGAACGTATGGACCGTATCTGTGTGGCCGTCGGGCATTTGGACATCGACGGTTTCCTCGCCCAGACCGGGCAGATCACCGCGGAACGGGGCTTTGTCGGGAGCGCCGCCGTCGTTATGGCCGAACTGGATGATGACGTAGTCACCGGGTTTGAGATCGGCTGCAACCTTGTCCCACAGGCCTTCGTTGGTGAAGGTTCGGGCGCTGCGGCCAGCGCGTGCACGGTTGACAATGTTTACCTTGGCGGGATCGAAGTAATCTGCGAAGGGATCACCCCAACCTTTGCGGCCGGTATTGTTCGCGGTGGAGTCCCCAACGACCCAGAGGGTGGGTAGGGTTGGATCTTGCGCCAACACCGGCACGGAGAGGGCCAGTAGGCAGAGAACGTTCGCAGGTCTCACCGCCGAATCGTACCACGACCGGGTTTCAGGCGACTTGGACGAGACCGTAGCGGCGCTGCCAGTGGTCCCGGATGTACGTCGCCGCTGCGGCAAAATCTTCTTGCGACGGTGGGTGGTCGACGAAGGCTCGGGCTTCCTCGCGGGCTGCCGCGAGGATGTCGGGGTCGCGAAGGATGTTCGCAATTCGCAACGAGGGCATGCCGGATTGTTTGGTGCCGAAGAGTTCCCCTGGGCCGCGCAGCTTGAGATCCATGTCCGCTATGACGAAGCCGTCCTGGGAATCGACGAGGGTGCGGATGCGCTCCTTGCCGGAATCGCCGAGCTTCTCGGTCACCAGAAGGCAATGGCTCTGTTCGGAGCCCCGGCCGACACGTCCCCGGAGCTGGTGAAGCTGGGACAGGCCGAAGCGCTCTGACTGCTCGATCACCATAACAGTGGCGTTGGGGACGTCGACGCCAACCTCGATCACAGTTGTTGAGACAAGAATTTTGGTTTCGCCCAGCTTGAAGGCCTGCATGGCGGCCTCCTTTTCGGCGGTGCCGAGACGTCCGTGCAGCAGCCCGACTGTGAAATCAGGGAACACGTCCTCGGACAGCTCGGTAAACATGGCTTGGGCCGCCTTCATGGCCTGGGTTTGGGAGGACGTTTCCGATTCCTCGATGACCGGATAGACGACGTAAGCCTGTCGGCCAGCCTCGATTTCGCGGCGCACCATCGACCAGACCATGTCGATTTGTTCAGCCGTGAAGTGCTTGGTGTGGATGGGTTTGCGTCCGGGGGGGAGTTCGTCGATCACCGAAACATCCAAATCGCCGTAGATGGTCATGGCTAGGGTGCGCGGGATGGGGGTCGCGGTCATCACGAGCACATCCGGAGAAATGCCTTTCCGCGCGAGTTCGAGGCGCTGCATGACGCCGAACCGGTGCTGTTCGTCGATGACAGCGAGGCCGAGGCGATCGAATTCGACATCTTTTTCGATGAGGGCATGGGTTCCGATGGCGACTCGGATCATCCCATTACGCAGCATTTCCTTAAGCTTCACCTTCTCGCGGGCGGTGTTGGAGCCTGTCAGAAGGGCTGAAACATAGCCGACCTTGTCGAAAAGTGGCTTCAAATTGAAGTAATGTTGGGTGGCGAGGATTTCGGTCGGGGCAAGAATCACGACTTGGTAGCCGTTTTCCAGCGCGATCACGGAGGCTTCGGCGGCAACAATTGTTTTGCCGCTGCCGACGTCGCCCTGGAGCATCCGGTTCATCGGGTAGGGCCGTGCCATGTCCCCGGCGATTTCCTTGAGAACCCGCTTTTGAGCACCAGTCGGCTTGAAAGGCAGCAGCTTGAGAATCTGGCTTCGGACCGCATCGTTGAGCTCGAAGGCGATCCCGGTGCGGGTTCGGCCTTTCCGGCGCTTGATTTCGATGCCGCATTGGAGCCAGAAAAACTCCTCGAAGATGAGCCGGAACTGGGCGGGTGAGCGGAAATCGTTTAGATGGCGGAGTGGCGTTCCGGGCGGGGGGAAATGGGCCGTGCGGATGGCTTCGGCACGGCTGGGGAAGCGAAGGCGGTGGGCGATTGCGGCGGGGAGATGGTCTGCGATCTCGGGAAGGTCCTGGAGCAGGTTGTGGAGGAGAACGCGGATCTGGCGCGTGTTTATCTTGCCCGCGGCCTCGTAGACCGGGACGATGCGACCGGTGTGGATTGCAAGGTCCCCATCGTCGTCACCGGACAGGATTTCGACCTCGGGGTGCATCATTTGTACTTCGCCCCTGTAGCCGTCGAACTCGATCTTTCCGAACAGGGCGGCACGGGTACCGGGCACCAATCGGTCGGCCCAGTGCGCCCCGTGGAACCACTTGGTCAGGAGGGTTCCACCCGATGCATCCGTGAAGACGGCCTCGAACAGGCCAAGGTGGCGACCCCGAACCTTGGAAATCCGGGAGGATTTGACCTCGGCGACCACGGTGGCAAGTTCGCCCGGAGCCAACTGCTTGACAGGTTTGAGGTTGCTCCGGTCCTCGTAGCGGAAGGGAAAGTAGTTGATGAGATCTTCGACTGTTTCCAATCCCTTGGACTGGAGCATTGCGGCACGTGCGGGTCCGACACCCTTGAGCCAGTTCAGCGAAGTATCGAGATCGAGGGGCAAACTTTCAGTTTAGCGGTCGGTCTGGCCGGTTCAATGGTGGCCGGTTCTTGTGGCAATCGGATGAGGAGGAGCGTATATTGATATCAAGGTCCGGTTCCTTGAGCGTGCCGAGCCGGTCAGCTGCTAGGAAAGGCAGTCGTCGATGCTTGAAACCTACACCCGACTCTTTGAGAATTTGGATGTCGGAATTCTGATTGCCAATGATGCGGCCATCTATGTAGATGCGAATCTTGCGGCCTGCCGCTTGTTCGGTCGTCCCCGCGCGGATATTGTGGGCCACCACCTGAGCGAATTTATCGACGGTGCCCGGCGAGACGAGGTGGATGTCCAGTGGAAAGCATTTCTCCGCGATGGCGTCCAGCACGGAAACTTTGAGATTCGGTTGCCGGAGGGCCGCTCCCAGCAGATCGGATTCCATGCGCAGGCCAATTTTGCCCCCGGACTTCACTGCTCGTTCATCACGCCGGGCGTCGATTTGGAGAACAACGGCAATGGGTCGATGCTGACTATTTGCGCGTGGACCAAGCGGATTCTGGTAGGGGACCAATGGTTGACGTTGGAGGAGTATTTCCAGCGCATCCACGGCTTGACGATAACGCATGGCATTTGCCCGGCCGCGTTCTCCGCCATGCGCAATCCTTCCTCGAAACCGTAGCGCCCCGGCCGTAACGCCGCAGGCAAGTTGGTCACCGCTTGCAATCCATCCAGGTTTCTTTTTTGCCCTCCTGCTAAAGCTATCGCTTCATTCTGCCGATATGTTCAGCAGCGACCCTAAGGCGTCGCCCCGCGACACCGAGGTCGCGGATCAGATCTTGAAAACCAAGGATGGTCCAAATGGACTCAAAGGCTCTAAGGCGCCGCGGCGGAACTGTGTTCGCTGCGGCGGTCTCCCTCATGTTCGGCGCGGGCAACCTGTTCGCAGTTAGTCTAGCGACAACCAGCACCCCGGCCATTACCTGCAACACGGCGACGGGTCCCGGCGCAGCTGCGAATATTGTAATCAAACCACTTGTGGCGCTTACTGGCGTAAATACGCTTGTAGTGAACTTCACAGCGCCAGGTGCCGGGTTGATCGTAACCCCGCCGACAGGAGGCACAACGCTCACTGTCGCAAATCAGGCCGCTGGTCTGACATACACTGTGGCAATCGTGGCCGGATGCGTTGGCGCGACAACCGGCTCGACAAATATTCAGTTCAAGGTGGGTGCGGTCAACGATATTACTGTCGCAACTACCACAACAGTGACGGCGACGACCTCCGGGCTGGCTGCATCGGCAGTAACAATCGCCTGCACCAAGAGCGGGGCAACTTACACACCCGGCCCGTCGCAGACGGTTTCCGTGACCTCCGCAGCTACTGGTGGTACTCCGTTTACCGTCGATACTTCGGGCGTGCCTCCTCCGGCATGGCTGACCGTGACTCCAACTACGGGAGGAACGGCCAGTGCGACGCCCGTAACCTTTACGGTCGCTGCTGCCAGCGGTTGCGGAGCTTTTAACGTAAACACATCCAACACCGCGGTGCTTCATCTGCTGAATGCCCCGGCACCGGACAAGCTCGTGACCATCACCTTGCAGATTGTCCCGCCTTCCCCGCTGACGGCAACCCCTTCGCCTGCGACGCTTTCTTATGTCAAGGGCTCGGGGACGGCTGGCAATGTCGACGTCCGAATCACGTCTTCAACATCACCGGCACCATTTTTTGCAGTCAATACCGCCACACTGCCGATTTGGCTTACCGTGGACACCACAACCGGCACGGTGCCCAAGAATATTCGGTTCAGCACTACTAGCGTGGCGGACACGTTGGCCCCCGGCACTTACAGTGCCACGGTGTACGTGAAGGTTTCCGGATATGCGGACTTGGCCGTCCCCATCAGTCTGCTGATCAACAACAAGGCGCCAAGGCTGTCTGTATCCGAGGGAACCACGCGGAACCTTTCATGGACGATCGGAACTCCTTTGCCCACACCGTTCATCACGGCCGTGTCGAGCGACTCGCCGATCTCATATACGACATCGACGGGTGGCACGCTGGCACCGATCATTTCTGCCGCGCAGCAGTCTGGCCTTGCTTACGGTTTCGGGACGCAAATCGGCGTAAGTTTCAATCCGCTAATATTTGCGGCAGCCCAGCCCGGCAGTGTCCTTACGGGTACGGTCACTCTTACGTGGGGTACTCCAGCATCAACAATCGTCGTTACGTTCAACGTGACCATCCTCTCGCCGGGTGCTACGGTCACGGGATTGAATCCCGCTAGTCTGCCGACAGCCAACGCCGGACAAACGTTCTCGGTAGTGCTGACAGGCAGCGGCTTCGTGCCAAGTACGGACCCCACCCAAAAGACCAAAGTCGGCGTGGTGGTGGGCGGCACAATGGTGGCCGACACCAATATCGCCGCCAACATCGTGAACCCGTCCAACATTACTCTAACTATCACAGTGCCAGCCGTGGCGGACGCGAACCTTCCGTTCGCAGTGGCTGGCACAGGCGGCACAGTGGTTGTGGGAGTTTGCAATCCGGGTGGCGGCACATGCAGCATACCGACTGGCACCGCCGCATTGACGATCGGTTCAGGACCCATCATCCAAGCGGTGACGAGCGCTTCGGCCTTTGTTCAAGTTGCGTCCCCCGGACTCCAATCGGTCGCCCCCTACGACATGCTCAGCATCTTTGGATCCAACTTCTGTTCCTCGGGCGGTACCGGGTGCGCGAGCAGCCAAGTGCTCTACGGGGTTCAGGATCCAACAACGCTGAGATACGCGACATCGGTCTCGCCTGACGCATCGGGTGCGACACAACGTTCGCTTTCGGTCACATTCCAAACCCACGGAACGTCGACGGTGATTGCGACGGCACCACTATTGTTCGCCACAAACGGGCAAATCAACCTTATGGTGCCTGCCGCTCTGGCAGCCTCGATTGGCAGCCAGGTCGACATTGTGGCCAATTTCGGGTATGGCTCCGGGGCAACAATGAGGAGCAGTTCTCCTTTTGCGGTCAACATTACTGCAACCAATCCCGGCATCTTTACGGTAGGGTCGAATGGCCAAGGCGATGGTGCCGTCCTCAACTCCGCGTACGCATTGGTCGGAGCCAACAGCCCGGCAGGAATGCGGTCAACCGCCAGTGACTCGGACAGTGTAGCGATCTACATGACAGGTTTGGGAGCGCCGGACAGCACGGCGGATAATGCCAGCACTGGAAGTGCTGCATGGTCAGCCGATTGTGTTACCGTCGCGAGCTATTACGCCTCATTGAACGCCTTCGCGGGTAGCACCCTCACCAATCTCGATGGAACGGTGATCGAGAGCATCCTGCTCAACAGTGGCCGATTGCCGCCGTGCATTGCGTCCAGTTCCGGAGATGTGCCAGCGGTAACCATCGGTGGGGTCGCAGCCACGGTGCTCTACGCGGGCTTCGTCCCGGATACAGTTGCGGGACTCTACCAGGTCAACGTGACACTGCCGGGCAGCGGGGCGGGGCCGTTCACAACGGCCGCCGGCAACAGTATTTCGACGATCACAGCACCAGTCCAATTGCCGGTTGTTGTTACGTCGAATAGTGTGCCCAGCCAAACCGGTGTCAGCGTCTGGGTCGCCCCGCGACTGAAGGTTCTTGGACCCAGCGGTGCCGGGCTAACCGGAACCGTCGGCATAGCGTGGAGCAGCAGCAACAACGCGGTTGTGGCCTCAGAAGGTACCGGTGCCTACCGATACTCGCTGACGTCCGGTCTACTGCCCGCAGGCTTGGTCTTGAACGCCCTCACCGGGGCGATAACGGGTACTCCGGCAGCCAACACCGCCGGTAGCTATGCCGTCACGGTCACAGCCACTGATTCTGCTAATGTTCCTGTGAAGGGGACTGTTTCCTTCGTCTTGACCGTTGCGGGCGGACTTGTTGTATCGTCGACTGGAGTTGCGCCGTACAATGGCGTGTTCGGAACCGCGAACGCGAGTCTAACCACCATCGCGGCAGCAGGCGGAGTCTATCCATACACCTTTGCCATTACCTCACCCGGCACGCTGCCGACCGGAATGACTATAGGTACAGCCACCGGGATCATTGGAATCACAGCCCTGACACCGGCCGGAACATACCACGTTACGGTAACCGCAACGGATTCTACGCTGATCACACCCCTTACCGGGACCATCACCTTCGACATCGTGGTTGCCCTCCACATGGCACGTACAGCTCCTGCTACCGGCACCAGTGGCACAGCTAGCAACATCAGCACTGTCAGTGCGACCGGCAACACAGGTACCCTCAGCTACTCGCTCGACGCAACAACCTTGGGATTGGGGTGGGTAGCGATCAATTCGAGCACGGGTGTGGTGAGCATCACAACCGGGGCTCCGGCAAGTACCTCAATCACGGCAACCGTAACCGCGACCGATGGAACCGCCGCGCCTGGTGCGGCAACCGCTGGAACCGGCACCATAACCGTGGTTGTCGCTACCAACTAAACGCTCAGTTCGAACTGGCGGCAAACCGGGCGGCGGGAGTGGAAACTCCCGCCGCCGGGTTCTTTGTGTGCCGAGCATGTTCGAAAGCAACATGGGCTTCAGCGATGTCTGTCTGGACTGGCCCCCAAGGCTGAGACAACCGGTTAAGACACTACAGCCCGTTCGATGAAACTTCCTCGATCGGAAGAACTAGACGGCGGTGATTTGGTGGGGAAGAGGTTCCACGTTGGACGTGTGAACGGCCATCATGGGATCGAACAGGAAGGCCAAGTGAGGGTGTTCAGAACTTTGTGTAAACGCGGTTCTCCTAAAAGGACGACGATAGGAGAACCGAATGGCAATCAGAACATTACGA
>CAIYDY010000330.1 GCA_903925015.1 uncultured Acidobacteriia bacterium | reverse complement strand
GCCAAGGTCGGATAGTTGAAGACGGTATCCACAAAATAATCCACTGTTCCGCCTAGAATCATGACTGCCTGCCCGATGTGGAGCAATTCGCTGGCTCCCTCGCCGATGATATGCACTCCGAGCAGTTTGTGGGATTCCCGGTGGAAAATCAGCTTGAGTCGCCCGGTGGTATCGCCGCGGATCTGGCCGCGGGCAATTTCGCGGTAGTAGGCCACGCCGACCTCGTAGGGGACGTCGTCGTTGGTCAACTGCTCCTCGGTCCTCCCGATGAATGAGATTTCCGGAATCGTGTAGATTCCGTAGGGGTAGTTTTCCGGATTTGAATGGAGCGGGATCCCGAATGCCCGGCCCGCGGCGATCCGGCCCTGCTCCATGGAAACGGAGGCGAGGCTGGGGAATCCGATGACGTCACCAACCGCGAAGATATTGGGCTGCTTGGTGCGGAAATCGGCATCCACCGGGATCCGTCCGCGGTTGTCGGCCTCGATTCCCGCCGCCGCCAAGTTCAATTCGTCCACATTGCCGGAACGCCCGACGGCATAAAGCAGCGCATCGCCGGAGATCTTCTTCCGGCTCATGAGGTTGGCCACGACGGCCCCGCCCGGCGACTCCTCCACGCTCTCCACTTCCTCGTTCAGGCGCAGCGTCACACGGCTGTCGCGGAGGTGGTAGGAAAGGGCCTCCACCATTTCGGCGTCGGCGAATTCCAGGAGCCTGGGCCGTTTCTCCACCAGGATTACACGCACCCCGAGGGTGGCGAACATGCAGGTGTATTCCACGCCGATGACGCCGCCGCCGACCACGATCAGGGTCCGGGGGATATCGGGCATCGACAGGATTTGATCGCTGTTGATGATGGTGACGCCGTTGATCGGCACCCGTCCAGAGGCTGCGGGCTTTGTGCCCGTTCCGATGATCACGTAGGGCGCTTCGATTTCCGTCCGTCCGCGGGTGTTTTCGACGGCGACATGGGTCGGATCGATGAAGCTTGCCACGCCCGACAGCATATCGATGTTGTTGCGCGACAGCTGGGCCTGGGTGACATCGATCTCGGTCTTGATCACGTGCTGGACCCGGAACGACAAGTCCGCCATCGAAATCTTTTCCTTGACCCGGTAGTTCATCCCGTAGACCGACTGGTACATGTACCCAGACAAGTGCAGGACTGCTTCGCGCATGGTCTTGCTGGGAATTGTGCCGGTGTTGATGCACGCTCCTCCAATCACCTCCCTGCGTTCCACAAGTGCAACATGCTTTCCAACCTTGGCGGCTTGGATCGCGGCTCTCTGTCCGGCGGGGCCGGAACCGATGACGATGAGGTCGTATTTTTGCATCCGGGACTTAAGCTATTTTCCTACATCCTCTTATCGGGAGTATGACAAAAATGCTTTATGGGTTTGATACGGAAAATTTCGTGTGGCTGGAGATGCCGCTAGCGGAGGGGTTCCGCGTTCAGCTTGGCGGTTTTGTCCAAGTCGAGCAGGCTGAGCGATGCTTGGTTGTGGATGTTCGGCGCGGTGATGTAGTGCAGCGTGTCCCCCTCCACCCAGTAGGCCACCACCTGGATCACGGTACGGTCGCGGAATTGGATCAGGTAGTACTGTGCGGCGGGTTGGACGGGGGCGCTTGTGTCGGGTCCGGAGTTCTCATCGGTTCGGACCGGGGCTTGGAGCTGTTCGGGACCCCTCGCCGAGCCAAAATATTGGTTGATGATGACTGGTTGGGGTGCTGGTGCCGCGTAGGCCGGTTGGGCGTAAGGAGGTTGCCACGTCGACTGGACCGGAGCGGGGTTCGCCTGTTCATACTGCGCCAAGTCGGATGCGTTCGGCACGTAGTAAATGGGCCCGACGTAGCGGTATCCTGCTGAGGTCGTTGCGGGTTTTCCCTGTTTGGAATTCCCGGCAGGGCCGGAGGGTGGCGCGATGCCGCCCAAGGGGCGGCTGATACCCACGGAGGCGTACGAGCCACCTAGGGCACCCATGGTTGGAAGGGGGGCTGGGGAGACTGCGGGGGGAGTGGAGCCCGGTTTGGGGGTCTGCGCCAAACACGCCGTCGCTGCAAGAAAAAGCCCTGCTGCCATTCGCGTCATCTGCGGACCTCCCAAACCCATGGTACTCCTGTTTGGCTACTTGGGTGGTGCCGACTTCGGTGCTGCGGGTTTTGGAGCCGCTGCCGGAGCCGGTGGTGCTGACGGGGGCGTGACAGCCGCGGCCTTGTCATACAGCGCGATTACGTCCCGTGTCACTTCGATTGCGGTGGAGGCGTAGAGGATATTGTTCGGCTGGCCGCTGTCGTCGAAAATGATCGAAAACTTGTTGTCGGTGGCGTACTGGTTGATGACCTGCATCATCTTCGCGCCCAGCTCCTGGATCATGCGTTGCTGGTCGGCTTCCATATCCTGTTTGGCGTCGTCGGAATCGCGTTGCAGAACCTTGCTGAGCGCGTCGATGTCGCGTTCGAGTGCTGCCTTGGCCGCCTCGCTCATGGTGTTTTGCGTTTTGCGGTATTGTTCCTGCTTGGCGGTCAGCTCCTGGGTCCGCTTTTGCAGATCCTGATCCTTCGGGCCGAACTTGGTGCGGAGGTCCGTGACCGCCTTCTGGCCGTCCTTGGTGGAGATCAGTGCGCTCTGCATGTCGACCACTCCGACCTTCTGCTGCGCACAGGCCAAGCCAACCGAGATCGAGGCGACAACGAAAACCTGAATGATGTTTCTTTTCACGTTCGTGGGTCCTTGTTTCTTACGGCTTGGCTGGTGTCGCCGGTGCCGGGCGCTTCACGGGTGCGGGCGCGGCGGGCTTCGGAGCTGCTGGAGCGGCCGCTGCTCCGCCTGAGGTCGCGCCGCCATTCGCAGCGTCGTAGGCTGCAATGACCTGGGCCGAAATGTTGGAGGCTTGGTCCGCGAAGAGCAGGTTGTTGGGCTGGCTGGACATGTCGACAATCATGGAGAGCTTGTTGTCGGCGGCGTACTTGTTCATAACGGCCTGCATTTTCTGCATGATGCCGCCCAGGAGACGGCTTTCCTCGGCTTGGAAGTCGGTCTTGGCATCGTCGGCGTCGCGCTGCAGGATGCGCTGCATGTTCTGGATGTCGCGGTCGGCGGAAGCCTTGGCTTCCTCGCTCATCGTGTTGGCTGCCTTGCGGTACTGTTCCTGCTTGGCGGCCATCTGCTGCTGGCGCTTGTTGAACTCCTCTTCCTTCGGGCCGAACTTGGCCTTCAGCTCGGCGGCCGCGGCCTGTCCGTCCTTGGTGGCCAGCAGGGCACCCTGCATGTCAATAACGGCGATCTTCTGGGCTTGGGCGGCCAGGAAGAGGCCGCACAGCAGCCCCAGCGCCGGGAGGGTGATAATTCTTTTCAACTCGTTTGCTCCTTTGAGAACCGCAACACTGCCATGGCAGTCCGGCCTCGTAAAATTGTACCGCTATCCGCGGGGGATTTTGCTGTTGAGAACTAGAAGGTACGACCGATTGTGAACCGGAAGGTGCTCTTCTTTTCGTAGTACGGGTATGCCGGCGAGTAGTTGGTGATGGCATTCACAAACGTCGTCTGGTTCGGGAACATGGACCGGTCCAAAACAACCGGCGGCTGCAGGTACTGTTGCAGCACAACCGGGTTATAGGCCCAGTAGATGCGGAAAGGCGCCTGCACGATCGGCAGGACCACTTGCAATTCCACACCGGTGGAGGTGCGGACGGCCTGGGTTCCCGCCGCGATCTTGACACGGTTAGAGAACGAGGCCTGCGGATAGGTCGAGTTCAGCAGGTCGATCTGGCCCTGGTTGACCCGCAACTGGCTCGGGAAGAGAACCTTGTTCAGTCCGGCATCCAGGAAGGGGGCCAGCGTGACCGGTCCGAAGATCGGTATACGGTACTCGAAGTTGAAGATACCCTGGGTGTCGCCGCCCGGCGTGTTGATTTGGTAAATCGGCGCGCTCTGCACCACCGCCGTTGACGTCAGGAAACCGTTGATCAGGGTCTTCTGGCTGCGTTGGCTGCCGTCGGGGTTGAGCACGTTGACGTTGGCGTTGCTGGGGAGGTATGCGACCGGGGTGATGGAATAGAACTGGAATCCGCGGACGTCGTTTTCCCCGCCCATGAAGGTGCGCGAGAAGGGGGGAACCACCTTGCCGCCGTAGCCGAACATGGTCGAGGCTGTCAAGTGGAAGGCCAACACGTTCTTGTGCCACTTCGGGCTGACGTGGTAGTACTGGCCGTCGAACGTAGGACGCACCATGTTCACGTTGGCTCCAAGTACGCTGGCCGAGGCCTGCAGGCTGAGGAAGATGCTCTTGCCGCCGCTCGGGTTCTGGTAGTTGTTCTTGGAGTTGAACGTGTAGGACGGCGTGATGCTGAAGGTCTTGATGCCATTGAGCGAGTTCGGCCCCTCCACGCCCCGGTAGTTCAGGTAGGTGAAGTAGGTGGCCGCGCCGGTCGACTTGGTGATGATGCTGGAATCGTCGTAGCCGATCGAGAGGCCAAGGCGGGCGAAACTGCGCTTGATCGGGTAGCTGGCGGAAAACGCGATGCCCTTGGAGTTCTGGATGTAGTTCAGGACATTCGCGCTGCCCAGCGAATTGTAGAATCCAGTCACGTTGGTGCCCGAAAGAAGCGAAACCTGCCGGCCCTGATTGTAGTTGAAGCGCCGCAGGTAGACCGAGATGCCCGCTTGGAGTGGCCGGTCGAACAGATACGGCTCCGTGAAGCCGATGTTTACATCGTTGGTGAGCGTGCCGACCTGCGCGCCGAGGCTGAGCGTTTCGCCCAGGCCCAGGAAGTTGTTGGTGGAATAGTTCATGCCGACGAACGTGCCGGAGATGCCGGAAACGCCGCCGTTGAGGCTGATGGAGTTCTTGCCGCGCTCCTTCACCTTCAGGTTGATGTCGACCGTGTTGGTGCCGGGGTTGCGGTTGAGGGTATAGGCCTCGTTTTCCTTGAGCGTTTCGAAGTAGCCGAGCTGGTTCAGGCGCAGGATGCTGGCGTCCCAAAGGGTCGAGTTGTAGACGTCGCCCTCGTCCAGCAGGACTTCGCGGCGGATGACCTTGTCCCGTGTCGTCGTATTCCCGCTGAACTCGATGCGGCGGACGAAGAACTGCTTGCCTTCATCCACGTTCACGGTCAGGTCGATCTTGTTGGTGCCGGGCTCGATATCGATCTGGGGCTCGCCCACGTAGTCGATATAGCCGAACTGGCTGTAGACCTTGGTCAGATTCTTGATGCCGTTGCGCAGTTTCTCGGTGGAGAAGACGCCGCCTTGCGGCATTTGGAAAAGCCGGGCAAGGAATTCGGTGGACCGGAAGAGCTTGACACCTTGGAAATCCAGCTTGGCCAAGTAGTAGCGCTGGCCTTCCTCAACGGGCAGGGCGATGTCCTGCGCGTTGCCAATCTTGTTCTCCATGATCAGCGGGATGTGCCACTGGCCGAGTGCGCCGCCGGTCTTGCGGAGCGTGACCTTCTGTTCGAGGGCCTTGGCGGTGAAGTAGCCTTCCTTTTGGTAGGCGTCGCGGATGCGCTCCTTGTCCTCCTCCAGTTTCTCGGAGTCATAGGTCTTGGAGAAGATTTCCTCCAAATAGAGCGAGTACGGAATGCCGATGGGCTTCAGGTTCTTCATCGCGCGCACCACTTGGCGGCGGCTGAAGGCCTCGTTGCCGAGGATGGTGATATTGCCGACCTTGACCTTGGGGCCCTCGTCCACTTGGAAGACGATTTCGAGCGAGGCCGGGGGGATGCGGCGGAGGTCCGGGTTGACGGTGGCGAACTGGTGGCCGCGTTCGGAGAGGAGTTCCTTCAGCACGACGGCGGCGTGGTTGATCACGTTCGGGTCGTACTGGGATTCGACGACGAGGCCGACCTTGCGTTCCTTGAAGCGGTCCAGGACATCGGAGGTGGAGGCCGATTTCAGTCCTTCGTACTTGATGTCGCGTATCACAGGGCGCTCGACGACCACAAAGGTCAGGATCACGCCGCCGCGGTCGCCCTTTTCACTTTCGAGCCGGATGTCGTCGAAGCGGTTGGTGTTCCAGAGCGCCATAAAGTCCCGGCGCAGACCCTCGTCGCTGTAGACGTCTCCGGTCTTGGTGAAGATCATGGCGCGAAGCGTATCCTGGGGCACGCGGCGTGCACCGCGGAACTGGATGGACTCGATGACGTTCTCGGCAACCGCGGGTCCTGCGGCGGGTTCGCCGGGCGCGACCGTCTTGGGCTGCTCGAACTGTGGCTGGGCGACCGCGCCCGGTGCCTGGGCTCCCGGCGCTTGGCCTCCAAGAGCTGGCGGGCCCGCCGGTGCCGGTTCAGCCGGCCTAGGTGCGGATACCTGCGGTACATTCTCGAAAGGGTTGGCTTGCTGGATGGGAGGTGCCGGCCTCTGGGGCTGGGCCTGCTGCGGCGCGGCAACCCCCTGCTGGGCAGCCTGTGCCGCTTGGGGTGCCGCCGCCTGTGGAGAGGCGGATGCCGAAGTCACGGCCGCCGAAAGGCCGCCGAGGCAAACAAGAACGCGGGTCAGGCGCAAGGGCCTGATTGAAATCATGAAAACCTGTTTCCTTTCCACCGGACGCGCGACCGGGTTTAACCCCTTGAGGTATTCCCCGTTGGTCCCGCGCCTTTCCCTTTGCACGCTGACGCGCACCTCGATGAATCCTTCATTCTAGCGGACTTCCGTCGTTTCATCAATGTGCGGGCCGCTCACAGGTGTATTCCGCTTGGGGCGGAACCGGCATTCGGTTGGACGGTGGTAGTACCCTTTGCATTTCAACGGACTTTGAGGTTGTTTCGAAGCACTGTAACATAGATGAGGGAGTCTGGAAAAGTGCCTGCGAATGTCATTCCGTTCGGCAACGCGCGCAGCGGAGCAACATCCATCGCCGAGTGGTCGCTGCTGGAAATCGCGCTGCCGGGTTTCCCGCCCACGCCTCTGGGGGTAATGCTGGCGGACAAGTCGGCCGACCGCCTTTTTGTCCGGCTGCGCTCATGGACCGACGTCGAGGCGTTGATCGGCTGCGACTTGGACGAGCAGGAGCGGGACGTTCTGGAGTTTCTGGGACAGGACTTGGAAGCCAAGGCCGGCGAGGGTGGTGCCGCCGCCGTCTTCGAGTCCCTGGAGGATACGCTTTCCAGTTTCCTGCGGATAGGCGGCCGCGCAGAGGTCGCATGCGGGCTCGGGCCGCGACGGGAAACGGACAGGCTGTTCGATTTGCACGTGGATGGTCGGATCGGACGTTTCAAGACGCACCTGCCGTTCTACGAACTCCAGGCGGCGGCAACAAAATTCGGGGAATCGTTCGCGAACGCGGCCCGCGCCGAAAGTTCCGCCGGGACTTCCAGCAACGCCCTCGGGGAGCCCGGTGGTGCCGAGTGGATCCGCATTCCGGACGGCTTCCGCGTTTCGCCGGACATGTTTGCGGCACGTGTGGTGGGACGGTCCATGGAGCCCCGGATTCCGGACGGGTCGGTCTGCGCCTTCAGGTACGGCGTGGCTGGAAGCCGCCAAGGCCGGTTGCTGCTGGTGGAACTTTTCGACGAGACCGATTACGCCAGCCGGTACACGGTGAAAAAGTACTCGAGCCGCAAGGTGGTTTCGGATGTGGAAGACGATTGGGCGCACGCCTCGGTACGCTTGGAACCACTGAACCGCGAATTTGACGGGTTTGAATTGTCGCCGGACCGGTTCCGGGTGGTTGCCGAGTTCGTCTCGGTGCTTGGGGACTAGTGGCGGCGGGAATCGAGGCCGAAGCCTTCCGTCAAAAACTGCTCGCCTGGTATGACGCCGGACGCCGCGATCTCCCGTGGCGGCAGTCCACGGACTTCTACCCTGTCTGGATATCGGAGGTGATGCTCCAGCAGACCCGAGTCGAGGCCGCCATCCCCCATTACCTCCGCTTCCTCCTCCGTTTTCCGTCCTTGGCCGCGCTGGCTATGGCCGACGAGGCCGATGTCCTTGCCGCTTGGAGCGGCTTGGGCTATTACAGACGTGCCAGGAATCTGCACAAGGCGGCCCGGCAGGTGGCCGAAGCCGGGATTCCCCGGTCCCATGGCGAGATACTGGCGCTTCCGGGTGCCGGTCCATACACGGCGGCAGCCGTGGCGAGCATTGCCTTGGGCCTGCCGCACGCAGCAGTCGACGGCAATGTCATCCGCGTGACGAGCCGCTTGTCGGCGGATTCCGAGCCTTCGGAATCGCCCGAGACCAGGCGGCGCCTTGCTGCCTTGGCTGATTCCCTGTTGGACCGGGCCCGCCCCGGCGATTTCAACCAAGCCATGATGGAGTTGGGAGCCACCGTTTGTACTCCCGCGGGCCCGCAGTGCGTTTGGTGCCCGGTATCAGGGTTCTGCGGAGGCTACGCCGCCGGCATTCAGGCATCCCTGCCCGTGCGCCATGCCCGCCCGCAATCCAGGCGTCGGGAGCTCTGTCTCCTCTTGTTGCGCAGGAAGGGTGACGGCGGAGGAGACGAGGTCTTTCTGGTGCGGCGTGACAGCGGCGAGAGCCGGCTGGCCGGCTTTTGGGAGCCTTTGCCGTACGACGCGGCTTGGGGGGCGGCTCCAGTAGCCGCAAACTTTACCCACCAGATCGTCAATGACCGCTATTCGGTTTCGGTCCGGGAAAAGTGGCATGGAGCCGATTCCGAGCCGACGGTCGCTGGCCGGTGGTTTCCCGTTGCCGACTTGCCGTTGGTTCCCCTCGGCGGCATTGCGAGAAAGGCCATCGACGCAGTCCTGGCGGTTCGACCTACCTCTCTTTTCGACACAGGGGAATAGCTTGTTTTGCCGTTTGGCGGCAAAATATTGTCATGGACCTTCGGCGCGCTTGCGACCATGCTTGCCCGATCACCGCACGCCCGGTGATCGCTTGCTGGATTATCCTTGGCACTCTTCTCGCCCTGTCGACCCCGGTGGCGTGGGGGGGGAATCCCAGTTATACTGTCGACTCGATTGTGAACACCGCCACCCAGACCCCCAACTACCTCGCTCCCAACGGTCTGGCTACGATCTACGGCACGGAACTGGCTTTGGACACGTCCTCTGTTTCCGCTTACAGCCAGACCGCGGGATCGCTCCCGACGTCGATGCACGGCGTCTCGGTTGTGATGGGAGGTCTCATTGCGGGGTTGATCTACGTGTCGCCCACTCAGATAAACTTTGTGGTGCCGTACGAACTGGCGCAGGGGACGTTTACTATTTTTGTCGGGCGGAACTCCCTCGCCGGGCCATTGCTGAAGGTCCAGGTCTACACCGCTGCTCCCGCGTTTTTTACTTGGAGGGGAAATCTGGGGATCGCCGTGCACTTGGATGGCTCGCTTATTTCCCCTGAAAAACCCGCGAAGGCTGGCGAGATCGTCATTCTGTTCGTAACAGGATTGGGGAGGGTGTCGCCGGATACCGGTTCCAGCCGGATCGCCAACGTGCCTGTTAGCCTCTACCCGACCGCTCAGCTCCAAGTTGTGTTGGGCGGGATCCCGGTGCCGGCTCCCAATATCCTGTATGCCGGACTTGCGCCCAACTACGCGGGTCTTTACCAAGTCAATGTGCGCCTCCCGACCGTCCTCCCAGTTGCCAGCGATGTGCGGGTTGTGGCTTATGGACAGAACAGTCCGGGTCCGGTGATCCTTCCCTTGGACGTTCCGGCCCCGCCCCCTGTCCAGATTGCGGCCGACATTCCGAAGTAGTGCAAGTTGACCTAGAATGAAGGTGATGCCCCTTCTTCGCCCTTCTGCCTCCGCTTTTTTCTGCGTGTGCCTTATAACTGGTGCAGTGGCGGGGCAGGAGCCGGTGGCCACCGCTGTTGGGCCGCAACCCTCCCAATACACCGTGGAGGCGGGCACGCGGGTCCCCTTGGGATTGATCAGCAGCGTCAGCACCAAACATTCCGCCGTCGGCGACAGGATCTATCTGGAGACCGTGTTTCCCGTCGTTGTGCGGGGTCGTGTGGTTATCCCCCAGGGGAGTTCGGTTTCAGGCAGCGTCACGCAACTCAAGCGTCCAGGCCGGGTGAAGGGGAAGGCCGAACTGTACGTCCGGTTCGACTCGCTCATCCTGCCAAACGGCGTCACGCGCGATTTCAGGTCGCGCCTGGGCACCATCGACGCGCGGGGCACAGAGCATCTTGACCAGAAGGAAGGCGTCGTAAAAGGGGATTCCAACAAGGGCGGGGATGCCAAGGTGGTAGCCGAGGGCGGAATGGCCGGAGCTTCCATCGGGGCAATCGCAGGATCCGCAGCCGGCCACGCGGGTGCGGGGGCTGGAATTGGCGCAGCGGCAGGCGCCGCTGCGGGACTCGCCACTGTGCTGTTGACACGCGGACCGGATGCGGTTCTGGCCAAGGGCAGCACTTTGGAGATGGTGCTGGACCGCCAACTGGTCTTTGAGGCCGAG
>CAIYDY010000329.1 GCA_903925015.1 uncultured Acidobacteriia bacterium | reverse complement strand
TTACCCACCCGCCGATGTCCGATGCGGAGTTTTCGGAGTTCTGCTCCGAACACCCGGATCTCTTCTTCGAAATGACTGCGGAAGGGGAACTCATCATCATGCCTCCGACCCATACCCTGACTGGAATCCGCAACAGCAAGATCTGCTTCAAATTGGAGGCTTGGAATGAATCCGGCGAAACTGGGCTCTGTAGCGACTCCTCGACCGGATTCGTACTACCCAACGGTGCGCGTCGGTCGCCGGATGCAGCGTGGACCTCGAACGGCCGAATTGGGGCGATGCCGAAGAGCATGATCGACGGCTACTGGCATCTGTGTCCCAATTTCGTTATTGAACTGAGATCGGATTCGGATCGGCTCCCGACATTGCGTTCCAAGATGCTGGAGTGGATCGACAACGGAGCCGAGCTTGGCTGGCTGATTGATCCGGAGCGAAAGGCTGTCGAGATATTCCGCGCGGGACGCGAGCCGGAACTCAGGACGGACATTGAATCGATTGCCGGGGAAGGTCCCGTGGAGGGATTCATCCTGGACCTTCGGAAAGTCTGGAAGCCGCAATCTTTTTGACATATAATAAGGGCCGTGCGCCCGACCCTGTTCTTGTCGTTGGCATTTGCCGCTGTTGCAGCGGCGGCCGACCGGCCTATATCGTTCTCCAAGGACGTCCAGCCGATTCTTGCGAAGAATTGCTGGAGTTGCCACGGCACGTCTGTTCAGCTTTCGAAGCTCAGTCTTGCCTCGCGTGAAGATGCCCTGAAGGGCGGGGAACACGGTCCAGCCATCGTCCCCGGAGCGGCGGCCAAAAGTCGGCTGTACCGTTTGGCTGCCGGTCTCGACAAGCCTTCAATGCCGATCGGCGGCAAGCTTTCCACCGAAGACACGGAGATGCTGCGCCTTTGGATCGACCAAGGTGCCGTGTGGGAAGGGACTGCGCCGGTCGTTTCCACGAAAACGGATCCCCTAGCAGATGCCCCGATCAGGCCCGAGGAACGAGCCTACTGGGCCTTCCAGCTTCCCGTCCGTCCTGCCGTTCCGGCTGGCAATAAGAATCCCGTCGACGCATTTCTCCGCTCGGTGCTAGATCGGAAGTCGATCCAGCATGCTCCCGAAGCCGACCGCGTCACGCTGCTCCGCCGGGCCTATTTCGATCTGATCGGCCTGCCGCCCACGCCTGCCGAAGCCGCGCAGTTTCTCAACGACACCGCTCCGGGTGCGTGGGAACGGCTGGTGGACCGGCTGCTCGCCTCGCCGCATTACGGGGAACGGTGGGGACGCCACTGGCTCGATGTTGCCCGCTATGCCGATTCCAACGGTTTCGAACACGACTTCGACCGGCCCAATGCGTGGCGCTACCGCGACTATGTGGTGCGCGCGTTCAACGAAAACAAGCCGTACAACCAGTTTCTGCGGGAACAAATTGCGGGGGATGAGATTCCGAATCCCACCTACGACAGCCAGATCGCCACGGGCTTCCTGCGCAGCTATGCCAAGGTCGGGTTCCGGGAGAAGGACAACCCCGAGTTCCGCTACGAATATCTGGACGACATGATCGCGACCATCGGGAAAGGCGTTCTGGGTCTGACGGTCCAGTGCGCAAGGTGCCACGACCACAAGTTCGATCCGATCCGCCAGGCTGACTACTACCGGATGCAGTCGTCACTGTGGGGTTACGTGGAGGTGGACCAGCCACTGGCACCGAAGGTAGAGACTGATGCTTGGCGGGCACGGAATGCGGAGGTTGATGCCAAGGTCAACGGAATCAAAGCTGAAATCAAGCTGGTGGAGAAGCCTTACCGGGACCAATTGCTGCCAGCCAAGTACCGGAAATTTCCGAAAAACGTCCAGGATGCCATTGCGACACCCGAGGCGAGCCGAACTCCCGGACAGGTTTTGCTGGCCAACCAGGTGATCCGCACAGTGACGGTCTCCGACGGGGAAATCGCGCGCATCATCTCCCCTGCCGACAAAGCCCAACGACAGAAGCTGCTGGATTTGATCGCGCTGGCGGAGAAGGAGCGGCCGAAACCGTTGCCGCTGGCCATGGCAGTGACCGACGGGGACTACAGGTTCACTCCCGATGGCCCCGGGGACGAACCCGCTCCGGGCAAGGGGAAGGGGCAATACGCGGGGGACGGCAGCTACATCCATACCGGCACTGGGACGTACGTGCCCCCGCCTTCCTTTTTCCTGATTCGCGGCGACGTCAACAGCCCGGGGCCTGAGACGCGTCCCGGTTTCGTCAAGGTGGCCACCTATGGGAATCCGCCGACCGAGATGCCGACTTCGGACCACACTTCCGGGAGGCGGCTGGCGCTGGCGGAATGGCTGGTGTCTCCCGAAAACCCGTTGACGGCGCGCGTCGCGGTCAATCGGATCTGGTACAACCATTTCGGACGCGGCATTGCGGCCACGGTCGACAATTTCGGCAAGATGGGCGAGGCACCGACCAATCCGGAACTGCTGGACTGGCTCGCGGTGGAATTTCGCGAGTCCGGCTGGGACGTGAAGAAGCTGCATCGGCTCATCATGACGTCGGAAACCTACAAAATGGCGTCGCAGGTTCCCGTTCCCGAGAGCCCCTCCGATCCGGACGCAAGGTTGTTATCCCGGTTCCCGACCCGACGGCTGGATGCCGAGAGCATCCGGGATACGATTCTGGCCACCAGCGGGGCGCTGAATCCCGAAATTGGCGGAAAGCCGGTCTTCCCGGTCTTGCCACAGGAAGTGCTGAAGGCCGTCTTCACGGGTATTTGGCGGCAAAAGGAGACCGAGGGTCCGGAGGTTTGGCGGCGGAGCCTGTATGTCTACCGCAAGCGGGGGATGCCGCTGCCGATGCTGGACGCGTTCGACCTCCCCAACCAGAATATTTCCTGCGGGGTGCGAAATACCTCCACGGTACCGACGCAGGCACTGGCGCTGATGAACGACGAGTTTGTGGT
>CAIYDY010000328.1 GCA_903925015.1 uncultured Acidobacteriia bacterium | reverse complement strand
TGCCGCGGCGATCGCCAAGGCTTCCGGCAGGCTGAACTGGACGATGCCGACCAGAATGAACACAAAGTTCACAGACAGTGTGGCGAACACCATCGGCAACCGTACCTTCAAGCCCGAGGCTAGAATCGTGACGATGAAATACAGCCAGAACTGAAGGGGATCGGCGGACCCGAACCGGACAATCTCCGTCGCGAACGCAAGGAACCCTAGCGCAATAACCACCGCGATGTAAATGGAGGCCCGGAGAGGCATAGAACGGCTAAATACAAGTTCAGTGTAGCATTCGGATTGGACACCGGTCTCTCCGCATTGCCTAGTCCGCTCTACGTTCCGTGGAGGCGGAAATTTCGCGTGGAATGGTTGTCCATGTTGAAAATGCAAGACTTACGTGTTGCCCAACGGTCGGCAAGCCAATTGCGCCCGAACCACGGTTGTGGTGCGTAGGGCCAGCCGATGGCACCGACCGATGTTTCCGGAGTGGGATCGGGTCCAGTACCCCCGCATCTACCCCGGGAAAATGTGGGTCATACCTCCAGAATCGACAACAGCCCGGCATCGACGAATTGGCGAACGAGCTCCACCTTCCCCGTTTTGCTGAGCAGTCCAACCAATTCGCCAATCCGAAATGGAGTTTCACCGAGGACCTGTTGGAGGCTTGGTGCCAGGAAATGCGGAATGTCGATCTCGACGCCCGCAAAGCAAACGTGTTGTGCCGAGCCATTGTCCGAAACATCCACTAGAATTCCCGGCCGACGTCCCACCAGCGACTCCAGCCTTAGATCCTTCGCCAAGATGGTGTCGGTCAGCCGACCTGGCCAGCAGGGCCGCTGCTCCATGGCGACCTTCCGATCGTGCAGCCGAACCAGTTCCCGTGGCCCGACCCGCTCCGCCAGTTGCCCTACCAGGCCGGCAAAGGTTGCCTCAAACGCGGCCCTTTCCTCAGGCCCCGCCAATTTCGACGGAGCCGGTGCTTGGAACAATGGATCAGTCTCCGCCACCTTCGCCAGTTGTTCAATCAGATCAAATCCGTATGCCGGTGTCAGCGATATCGTGACATGAACGGACGCGGTGTCGCCGCAACGCGCCTCGTGGCGCAGCATGCGCGGTATGTACAGCAGATCTCCCGCTTGCAACTCGATCGGAAGCGGCTCGGCGTCCTGAGGGTAAATCGTCCAAAATTTGTTTCCGTGCACCTGCAGGACCAGGACATCATGCGTGTCGCCGTGAGCGTCGAACCCCTGCCCGCCCGAAGGAGTTATATAGATGTTGGCACCTATCTTCACGCCACATTCGTACATGAGGCGGCGACAGGCGTCGCCGAGAGTCGGAATCGACTCGCGGGACTTATTCAGGATGATCGTTGCCCCTTTCGCGAACAGTCCCATGAGCTTGTCCGGTTTCGTCACAAGGGCGGCACCACGGGTTGATGTCAGCGTGGCGGTCCACTCCTCCATGGAGATCTTTGTTCCGTGGGTGACCACGTTAATGGTGGCAGCAGGTAGCGCGCCAAGTTCCAGCATTCCGTCGATATGTGCCAGTGTCAGTACCGGCGCGAAGTGGTCGGACTCCCTTCCCGACACGTGGAGATGTGTCCGATTCCGAAAACAGGCGAGAAAATCCTCGACCGGGACAGGGGCAAGAAGGGTACTGAGAAGCTCAAACTCAGCCATTGGTTTCCAAATCCTTTCGTACGAATTCCACCAATTCGCCGATTGATTCCAAAGAGCGCGTTCGGTACAATTCGTGAACCTCCGTGGTTGATGCCACGCCGGAACACAGTTGGAGCCCGGACCGGATTGAATCGCGGCTGGTCTGCCGCTTTCTGGGAAAAGAATAACGGTCCAGCACTTTGACTGCATCCATGCCGCCGAGGGGTACGGATTCCAATCGCTCTCCATACCGGAGGACATAGATCCTTGCGACCCGGAACAATCTTCGGAGCTTGCCGGGTCCAAGTTCCACGCTGCGTTTGTCCACATGCCAGAAGGACCGCAATTCCTGCCCTGCCAAAACCGGCATGGAATCGTCGGTCAATCGGATACGGGGCCAGGAAGGCCGCACGAGGCACGCTCCCCCAAGGGGTGAGACAACGGCAATATCGTCGGTGATGACTTCGTAGCCCTCTACGTGGAAGGCCGCGGCCGTCGTGGATTTTCCATAGCCCGATTCTCCCAGAAACAGGACCGCTGCGGTCTCCATCCCGGAGCCGCGACGGATTACGACCCCGCTTGCATGCAAAGGCAGCCATCCCCGCTGGCGGAACAAGTTTGCCATCAGCCTGCCTACTAGAAGCAATGGCAGGGTTTCCGGATGGCCGCCATGCTCGTAGACCACCAATTCCTTTCCATGGCGGGCAACAAAAACCCAGCCATCCCGGACAACCTGTATTTCCCCTTCAACCATCGCCGAGCCGAGTGGTGCCGGTCCTTCGCCACGACGGATCGTGATGTCGACCGCCATAGGCGCATCTAGCTTCAATGCTTGAAGCTCCGGGAGGTCAAACACGGAGTCGATGGTCAATGCATAAAGACAGTAAAGGGGCATGCGGCTCTCAACCTATCCACGGAATTCGGGGAACTGCCTCAGGAAGTGGATTAGTCTGATCGTGTTCGCCGAAGCGTGGAGCCTCCAACGGTCCTGCCTGTCGAGACTTGCCGATGGCATGGTCGACTTCAGTAGCCCGGGAACGTCAACGACACTGCGGACGGGGTCGTTCGGTCCTATCGATTGAACAAATGCTTGCGCCCCGCGCACTTGGGCATTGTGGCGGTCCTCGTAATTGACAATAAACGGATATTTTTTGCGCCGCCAGCGCAGACTCTCGGGGACCACTCCTTCCATCGCTCCACGAATCATGTACCGGGTGTGGCCGTCCCGAAACTTCAGTTCACCGGGAGCTGAGATACAAAATTCAAAGATTGCCTTGTCGCAGAACGGAAAAGCTTCCTGAACCGGTGTCCTCCACTGGACGGCCCGCATGGATAGATGTTTCACCCAGCAGTTGAACCAGTGCACGGCCAACTCGGCGTGAGAAGCGCAGTGCGGTGCCCACTGGTGGTCTGCGGTACACTCGGCGGCAAACCCGTTTGTGAGCAGGAAAGCCCTATGTGCCGTCCGCTCAAGGGCCAAATATGCCCGGAGTGAACCCAAAACCAAGCGGAGCGGATTTGTCCCAGTGAGCGCAGAGCGCTTCCGGGCTTCGTCGAACGCTTTTCCCCACCGGCCGGACCTGACCATCAGGAAGAGTTCTGACTGCGCCGTGGCCGTGGGCCCGTATTCGCCGCATCCACCCGTAAGGACCACACTGGTTCCTGATTTTTCCAAATCGGCCAATTTCCCGTGCGACGCATGGATCATCGGCTGAGGGTGCGGAAATACCGTAAATCGGCTAGGTTCATCAATCCAGTCGTAAGGTCCGCAGTTCTCGACCGGCGCGTAGTGGATGTCTATGTTCGGGAATGACCGGAACACCTCAATGTAGCTCCGCTCATCTTCAAGCCTGTGGAGATCTTTCTCCGGTGCCACCACCGAAACCGCATCGAGACTGCGGCCCTGCTGCTCCAGTATTCTAGCCGCGACGGCTGCGAGAGCGCTCGAATCGAGCCCACCGCTGAGAAGAATCGCAACATTTCCGGGCCGGTTGATACGTTGTTCGACGGACCGGAAAATCATATGCCGCAACTCGGCGAATGCATCTTCCGGTTTCCTGGGAACGATTCCCCCACGCGTTTGGGGGGCCCAATATCTGGTGACCTTCGCACCATGGGGGCCGACGGTCATCATGCAGCCGTTCGGCAAGTTGTGGATTCCGGCATGGTAGGTTTCACCTTCCACAGCCACTTCGCCGAAAAATACCGAATGTCCGGCTAACTTCCGCCGGTTCAACTCCCGTGGGATGCCCGGAATGCCCAGCAATGGGACTATGTCTCCGGACAGCGCAATCCGGTTGCCTTGGCACCAGTAAAGGAACGGACGCATGGCAAAAGCGTCCCGCGCACAAAAGAGGCGGGACTTGGCCTCGTCGAAGATTGCAAAGGCGAACTCCCCCTCAAGCCTTGCGGCACAGTCCAAGTCCCATTTTAGGTAGGCCGCGAGAACGATATCGGGATGGGTCGGATTCGGTGCGTTTGGCCCGTCCGACCCAAGACTTTGAAGGAGCTCGGCGGCGTTGAAAAGAAAAATGTCAGCGGAGACGAAAAATGGCTGTACCCCGGGCCGGGCACCGATCCGATTTCGAGTGGACAGATCCGTTCCCGCCAGAAACGCACTTGGAAGTGACCGTGCATCCAACCCGAACTTTGCGGCTGCCGTCCCGATCCAGGATGGTGCCGGGTTGTCGCTAAATTCCACCAATGCCAACAGCTTTGGGGATCTGGTCCCGTTCATGATTTCATTCAACTGCGAGATTGTTTCTCATGATGTAGTCAATCCGTCCCTGTCTCCATGGCCGGCGTTTTCGCCGCCCCGCACGATCCAATGAATCGGGCCCAGAAAATTCAATTTCGGGGTCGAATACTCCTTGGGTTCATTCACCGTCGGAGCCGATCCGGGCCAGGACGACGACGCGTCCAGATGGCCGGAAATGGGGGCTGTCAAAACTATCCCTACAAGCAATAGGGTATCACGCTGACGAAAGATTGGTGCTATTCCCTACGGGTGGGGGTGGCGTTTCGAATGCCCGTAATTTGAACGTCGTTGCCACGCTTGCGGACTCCCGCCGTTATTTTGGTGCCACTCCTCAGCTTCTCGAAGTCTTGGCGGTCACGCACAAGAAATTCCCGTGAAGCGGAGGCTGCGCAGAGCCCAAGCACCTCGCCGTGCGCGAGAATGACGGTTCCCGATTCGGGGTAAACCGCTAGAACCTCGCCAGTCACCACGAACTTGGGCGGTGCCGGACGTGCGGGCGGTAGCGGATGCCACGGGTCCGACCACGCGGAATTGGTGGTGATCGTCGGGTCTGTCAGGGAGCGGAGGAAGGCGAGCAGGTCGGCCTTTTCGGCCTGAGTCGCCGTGAAGCCTTTGACGAAGTCGCTCTTGTTGGGGGCGTTTTTGCCGCCGGAACGGTAAT
>CAIYDY010000327.1 GCA_903925015.1 uncultured Acidobacteriia bacterium | reverse complement strand
TGGCGGCCGCCACGATGAAGAACCTGAACTTGGCGGCGGGCCAGATCGACCAGCTCAAGAAGGTCCCGTACCACGACCTAATAGCGGCGGGCACCGCGGCGCTGGCCTCCGTGGGGAAGGAGATCGGCCGGCCCGTGCAGTGGGAGGTGGTCGCCGATGACCGGTACGTCATGCGCGAGTTCTGCGACTGGGCCGATTCCATTCCGCTGATGGCTGGCACGGTGTTCAGCGAAATGCAGGGCAACACGGGCCGGGGCGGCGCCGCCAAAAACGAATGGACCGCCGCCGAGGTGGACAGCCAGCTCAAGGCGGCTTTCGGCGCGAAGAAGGACGACATCGTAGGCGAGTTCAAGAAGGCCTTCCCGCACAAGAAGCCACAGGACGCGCTCTACTTCGCGGGCTCGTCCCGGCCGGGCGTGAAAGCGACGCTGGCGCGAAAGCTGGAAAAGGGCAGGACTCCGGTCTGGAACTACCTGTTCGCCTACGAATACCCCGTGAACGGGGGCGTCACGGCCTTCCACTGTGCGGAGATCGCGTTCGTGTTCCACAACCTGGCGCAACCGCAGTCGCGGCTGGCAACGGGCGGCGCGCCGTCCGGCCTCGCGCTGCAGGACAAGGTCTCGCGCGCATGGATCAACTTTGCAAAGACAGGCAATCCAAACCAGCCCGGCCTCGAATGGAAGCCGTACACGGTGGACGGCGCGCAGACCATGGTGTTCGACATCGTGAGCGAGTCCGTAGCGTTGCGGGACGACAAGCTGGTGTCACTGCTGCCGGCACCGCCGCCACGGCGGGGGTAGGCCGGGAAGCTTGCGCGGCCCGGTCCATTGTCGCGGACTGGGCCGCGGACCGGGCCGATGTGCCAGCAAAGCCAAGGTAGCCCCCAGTCTGCCTTCACATGCTCCGTTCAAGTTGACACCAAGTCGCGACGGTTGTTAACATCAAGGCCAGTATGATCCAGTCATTCCGGGACGACCGCGCCCGAAGGCTGATGATGAACCAGCGCGTTGTCGATCTGGTGAACATCGAAGATCAAGCCCGCACGCGTTTGACCCGACTGGACGCTGCGGAGTCTCTTGATGATTTGCGCGCCTTCCGGGGCAATAGGCTCGAAGCCCTTGCCGGGACGCGCAAGGGTGAATTGAGTATTCGGATCAATGACCAGTACCGGATTTGTTTCAGGTGGGATGCGAAAGGACCGGAAGATGTCGAAATTACCGACTACCATTAACGGTGACAACACGGGCGGCGACAATGCACTAGCCCCTGTTCATCCAGGGAAGGTCCTTGTCGAGGACTTGCACGACGAGAACCTTGCCGCCGCGGATCTCGCGGAGGCAATCCACGTGCCGGAGGCACAAGTTTCGGCGATCCTCAACGGCGTCGCCCCCATCAACGCGGACATCGCGGCACGCTTGGCGCGCTATTTTGGCACCTCCGAACAGTATTGGCTGAACATGCAGAACCGGTACGATAGGGACTCCATCGACCGGCTCGCCATCGACCGCGATGTTCGTCCGAAAAAGGCCGCGTAGAAAGAGCGTCACTCCCTCAAAGGACTGAATTTCATCGGAATCCATTGTTCCCGCACTGTTCGGGCGTGCCCATGGCACCTGCACTTCGTCTTCCTGGCCAATCGCCTGAACGAGGTGGAGAAGCGACGCGTTGCCGAACAACTCACCCCTCTTGCCACGCCTACCCCTGCCGCCACCTTCAGGTCGTAATCCGCCTGTAGCCGCATCCAGAACTCCCGCGTGCTCGCGAACAGTCGCGACGCCTTCAGGCACATAACCGCGGGGTCCATGAACGCCTCGTCGAACAACGCACCGGTGCGCCGTCGCCGGGCTGCCGTGCCATCGGCCTCCGCTTTGGCGCGGTAGAATGGAGAGTGTGGATCAGCCGACGGAACAGCAATTGACGGCCCGTTCGGTCCTGACGAGGCGATTCGGCGGGGCCTGAGCTTGAGGCCATCCGCGCACGCGAAGCTGCAGCCTTGGACATCCAAACCGCCGTTCACGATCTGTTCACAGGCATGGAGACGGTTCTTACGGCTCCAGCCGCACCCACATCCGGTTTGGTGGAACAACAGAGGTGGTTCTTGGGAGTACAGCAAACACCGCACCCTATCCCCGGCTCCGTTCCCGGACCAACGCATCATGCAGCAACTGCTTAATGTACGTCTGGTACGGCAACCCCTTTCTGCCCGCCAGTTCCTGCGCCATTGCGATGTCGGGTTCGGCCAACCGTATTGAAACCGCGCGGGTGACCGGGCGATACATGAGGCCCCGGGCCCAGTCTGTCCTGTGCCCTTGCTCGGGATTGTCGGTAAGATCGATGTCTTCGTCCCGAAGGCCATCCAACGCCCGCAGTTGATTCCTTTGATCTTCAGTGAAGTGATCTTCAGTGAAGTGATCTTCAATGAATGATGTCTCCGTCATATTGCTTCCTTTCGGCCGGCGTGGCCTTTCGCGCTGAAATGATCCGCACAATTGAGCCTGGATCGCCCATTCCTCTGCCGGAGGGCCGGAGAGTATGGGCCACCAGGATGACCCTGTCCGCAATCGCTCCGATCGTCTGGTAACGCTGTTCCCCTTCCACATCGCGATCCTGCGCGGTTGTGGAGAACGGATCGTCGAATACGTGCCGCGCCAGCTCGAAATCGATGCCATGCTTGGACCGATTCTGCCGATTCTTGTCCGGGTCCCACTCGAAGAGCATTGCGTATACAAATTAGTATATACGCCGAATCGCAGGCCAAAAGCGGACGGGCCGCGCGTGGCACGGCATCAAGTGCGGGAGAAACGGATCGCGGCCAGGTCGTCCGCTTGTTTCCCAAAAACTCTGCCGGCACGATAACCTGAGAAGGAAAGGATCGCAGATGATGGCAAGCAACCTCGATTGGTCACAATGCCCTGCTGTGGAGAGCATCCCCGGCAAGGTCGGCGGCGCATGGGTGTTCCGCGATACCAGGGTTCCGGTTTCAGCGATTTTCGAAAATCTCAAAACGTCCTCGATTGAAGAGATTCTGGAAAACTTCCACGTGACGCGCTGCCAGGTGCAAACGGTGCTGGACTTCGCGGCCCGCAGTACCCGGACCCCTCTGGAACAAATGCGGGCCAGATGAGAAACATCCTCGACGAGAGTGTTCCGCAAAAACTGCGACTTTTGATTGAGGGCGGCCATTCAGTCGTCACGACTTGGTTTCAGGGCTGGTCCGGGCTAAAGAACGGGGCGCTTTTGGCTGCGGCGGAAGGAGCCGGCTTCGATTTGTTCATCACGGCGGATCAGGAATTGACCTACCAGCAAAACCTGACCGGCCGGAAAATGGCGGTTCTGGTTCTGAGCACAAACAACTGGGACCTGGTCAAGGCGGGCATCTCTGAAATCAGCGCCGCAATTGAAGCCGTGACGCCGGGCGGGTATACTGAGGTCGAAATCCCGCTCAGGTAGGCCCCCCGCCCCCTTTCGCCACCAACTTCGAAGGCCATCAGCGCACGACCCACTCCAACCCGGACTCCGAAAACAACGCCATAGAACAACCCGCGAATCGCGTCGGCGGCGGGCGTGAGGTAAACTGCCTATGACTCAACCGATGGCAAACCGCAAGAGTATTGCCCGATTTTGAACAACGCCCGAAATCCTCACCGGAAAACCCAGCAATGGCAACACAAGAACGCCAACTTGAAGAACAGTTCATAGCGAAGCTCAGCGGCCTCAAATACGAATACCGTGAGGACATTCGCGACCGCGCAGCGCTGGAGCAGAACTTCCGCGCCAAGTTCGATGCCCTGAACCGCGTCACGCTCACACCCGGTGAATTTTCCCGTCTCCTCGAAGAAATCACTACCCCTGACGTCTTCACCGCCGCCCGCACGCTGCGCGAGCGCAACAGCTTCACCCGCGACGACGGCACACCGCTCAATTACACCCTGGTCAACATCAGGGACTGGTGCAAAAACACGTTCGAGGTCATCAGCCAACTGCGCATCAACACGGACAACAGCCACCACCGTTACGACGTCATTCTGCTGATCAACGGCGTGCCTGTCGCGCAAGTCGAGCTGAAGACGCTCGGCATCAACCCGCGCAGGGCCATGGAGCAGGTCGTCGATTACAAAAACGACCCCGGCAACGGCTACACCCGGACGCTGCTGTGCTTCATCCAGCTCTTTATCGTCAGCAATCGCGACAGCACTTACTACTTCGCCAACAACAACGCCCGCCACTTCGCCTTCAACGCGGAGGAGCGCTTCCTGCCCATTTATCAGTTCGCTAGCGAGGACAACAAGAAGATCGCCCACCTGGACGACTTTGCGGACAGCTTCCTCGTCAAATGCACCCTGGGCGAGATGATTAGCCGCTACATGGTGCTCATTGCCAGCGAACAAAAGCTGATGATGATGCGCCCGTATCAAATCTATGCAGTCAAGGCCATCGTCAGCTGCATTCACCAGAACTGCGGCAACGGCTACATCTGGCACACCACCGGCAGTGGCAAAACGCTGACTTCCTTCAAGGCATCCACGCTGCTCAAGGACAACCCCGACATCGAAAAATGCCTCTTCGTGGTGGACCGCAAGGACCTGGACCGGAGACGCGCGAGGAGTTCAACAAATTCCAGGAAGGCTGCGTGGAGGAAAACACCAACACCGCAAGCCTGGTGCGCCGCCTCCTCTCCGACGACTACGCCGACAAGGTCATCGTCACCACCATTCAAAAGCTCGGCCTCGCGCTGGATGAAAACAGCAAGCGCAATAAGCAGCAAAAAAAGGATGGCAAATCCACCTACAAAGAGCAGTTGGAACCGCTTCGCGCCAAACGCATCGTCTTCATCTTCGACGAGTGCCACCGCTCCCAGTTCGGCGAGAACCACAAGGCCATCAAGGAATTCTTCCCACAGGCCCAGCTCTTTGGCTTCACCGGCACCCCTATCTTTGAGACGAACGCCACTGCCAAGCAGTTTGAAGGGGAGGAGGGGCAATTCAAAACCACGGTGGACCTGTTCCAAAAGCAGCTACACGCCTACACCATCACCCACGCCATTGAGGACGCGAACGTCCTGCGCTTCCATGTGGACTACTTCAAGGCTGAGGGGAAAAGTGCACCCAAGCCCGGCGAGAGCCCCGCAAAACGTGCCATTGTTGACGCCATCCTGAGCAAGCACGAT